>NZ_WPCB01000033.1:0-36991 GCF_009741785.1 Haloarcula sp. CBA1122 | reverse complement strand
AGACGACAGCGTAGATGGCCGCCAGCCGCGGCAGGATATCGCGGACCTTCTCGGCTGTCGCGTCGAACGCCGTCCTGACGGCCGCCCGGCGGCTCTCCGGACGCTCGTCGAACACGTCGCCCCGCGTCTCGGCCGTCCCGCCGTCGGGGGGCTGGGCCGGCACCGGCGGCCGACCGGCCGACGTTGGACGCGTCCAGCAGGACCGCGCCGGCGGCGATGCCGGTCAGCGTAATCGCCAGCGCGATGAGCCCCCGCGTGGCGACGTACAGCACCCCGACCCGAAAGCCAAGAATCGGGATGAGTATCGGGGCGTAGAACGTGATGATGTGCTGGGCGAAGCCGAAGAACGTGTTGATGGTGACGGCGATTATCGTCGCACGGTCGGACAGCACGCCCGACTCGCGGAAGTCGGCGAGCATCCCGTAGCCGGCGGTCGTCGACGCCGTCGTCGTCAGGATAGCGGTGCCGACCTCGTCCGGGAGGTTCGCCGGCGACGTGAGATAGCGCGAGACGACGGCGATTTTCTCGACCAAGCCGAACGCGACCGCCAGTTCCGCGAGGAACACGCCAAAGGAGAGGAAGAGCGTGATGCGGAGGACCCTGATAGCGACCTCTCCGAGGACACCGACGACCGGATGGCCAAGTACCGCGGCGACGAGCGACTGCACGCCCGAAAGTAGGAGTCTGGCCGGCAAATGCCCATCGGTAGCGACAGAATCGCGTCGAGCGAGCAATCGCGTCTGTGGCTTAGCACAGCCACTTCACCAAATCACACGAGCACGCGGACAGCACCGAACAGCACTACCACGCCCAGCACGTCACAGACGTTCGTGACGACGGGGATGACCACGTCGTCGGGGTCCAGTTCGAACCGGTAGGCGGCGTAGGCGTCACCGTCGTCAGACGATAGCAAGCACCGCCAGCAGACTCCCGCTGACGAGCGCGACCAAAACGACCGTCCGGAGCGGGAGCGCAGTGCCGCCGATGACGGCCTGGAGGAGCCACGCACCGGCACCGACGAGCGGGAACAGCGTCACCGCGAGGGCAACGGTGGCGATTGCGTTGCCGGCGAGCCGGTCGTCAGTCGCCGCGAACGACAGGAGGCCGAGGTGAAACGCCGTCGAAAACCGCGCCGCGAGGATGCTGCCGAGGTTGCCCGCCATCCCGATGGTCACCGGGACGAGCACGAGCAACGACGGGTACTGCAGCAGCGTTCCCTCGAAGGTATCGAGCACGAGGCCGCTCCCGAGTTCGATAGCAGTGAGCACGACAAGGATGGGGAACATCGTCCGGACGATACCTGAAACCGACCACTGGGACGCGAACTCCGCCACTCAGCCACCCCCCAGTGCGAGGACGAGGCGGGTCGCGCCCAGCAGCGTCGCGATACCGACCACATCGCCCGTCGTCGTCACGACCGGGCCGGCCAGCGTGTCGGGATTGAGTCCGTGGCGGTAACCGACGAACACGACCGAGACGACGGCGATGGTCAACAGCAGTCCGGAGACGAAGCCCGCGATGAGCGCGATGGCGACGAGGGTCGTGAGCGGGGCCGACGGTCGACCGACCAGCGCGAGCAGGGCGACAGCCATCACCGCAGCGACGCCGCTGATGAGCACGCCGTTTGCCAGTGCCGCCGCGACGGCGGCGTTGATGCGGTCGTCGTCGAAGGAAAACCGAGGGTCGATAAGCCCCTGATGGAGTGCCGACCCCAGGCGTGCGCCGAGCGAGCCGTAGACGTTCCCCCGAGTGGCGAGCAGCGCCGGCACGAGCACGAGCAGCCCGGCGACGTCCTGTAGCTCCGCGTCCATACCGCCGAGGACGACGCCCGCGAAGAGGCCACCGACCGCACTGAGTGCCAGCACCGGGAGCGATTCCCGGTAGGCTTCGAGTGCCACCTCGCGGACAGTCATTGCAGGGCGAAGGGCGGCGAGCGAAAAAAAGCCCCCTGATAGCGCTGGCGCGCCCTCAACCGGTCGACTGCGCCCTGTCACGCCACGGCGGCGGTCCGACCGTCGTGTTGCCGACCGCGGTAAACCTGACAGTTCTGGTTACAGTGACTGGTTCGTCGCCGTCCGTGAGCGTCGTATACTCGGTCCGGTAGTGCCGGACAAGGCCCGACTGCGTGACGTGGGCGACGAGCGTCGCGTTCTCCCGGGACGCCCACGCTGTCGACGAGGTGTTCTCCCGTAGCCGGTCCCCTCTGATGACGTAGGTGGTCCCGTCTGACTGCTGGGGCTGCAAGGTCCGGGTGTGGAACGGGGCAACGGTCCGAGTGACGTCGGCGGCCGGACGGCCGTTCAACGCGGCGGCGTGAACCCAGTACCGCCACGTTCCGGCGTAGCTGTCCGGCGGGTCGTACTCGTTGTAGATCGTCTGGTTGTCGCGCACGAGTCGGCGGAGATACGTATCGCCGTCGGACCAGAACGACGCGGTCGCCGGCGGCCGACCGAGGAGCACCGGGGCGGCAGGGCCGCGGACAGTGACGTTGGCGAGGTGTGTCCGGTTCGCGTCCAGCACGACCTGGACTCGGAGGTGGGATCGCAACGACCCGTTTGCATATCTGACGGTCCGGTTCATCGTCAGCGTGTACCCGGTTCCGTTGAGACGGTCACCGTGTGCGGAACCGAGCAGAGATGGGCTGGTGACGCCCGTCGCCCCGACGCCGGCCGGATACGTGGTCGCGGAGTCGGTCGGCACCGGGGCGGGCGTCACCGGCGTCGCCGAGTCGTCGCCGCCGCTGAACCCGAACCCCCCACAGCCCGCGGTAACGACGACGATGAAGACGAGTAACTGCCGACGCAGATTCCTCGCCATGCTCTAGCAAACCAACCAGATCGGAATAAGTCTACGGATCGCCATTTAGCCGATATCTGTCAGTGCATGGATGTGAAACCGTTGGTTAACCTACCGAAACTATTATGATAGATTGAACCACCGTATGGAACATGCCAACTAATGGCAGTACGGTCAACCGACGACAGTTGCTGAAGAGTACGGGCGTTGCAGGTGTGGCGGGGCTGACGGGACTGGCCGGTTGTTCCGGTGGCGACGGTGGCGATGGTGGCGGCGATGGCGGCGATGGTGGCGACGGTGGCGGCGACGGTGGCGACGACTACCCGTCGCTCGGGAACTTCCCGGTCGAGGGCGACACGGTCACGTTCGGGTTCAACGTTCCACAGTCCGGGCCCTACTCCTCAGAGGGCCAGGACGAACTACGGGCGTACGAACTCGCCCAGAAGCACCTCAACAACGGGGGTGGCTGGGTGGACAGCTTCGAGGACCTCAGCGGCGACGGCGTCCTCGGGTACACGGTCGATTCGGTGAACGGCGACACGGCGACCGACGCCGATACCGCTCGACAGGCCGCCTCGCGGATGATAAACCGGGACGACGTGGTGATGATCTCGGGCGGCTCTTCCAGCGCAGTGGCCATCGCCGTGCAGGGCCTCTGTCAGTCGCAGAACGTCATGTTCATGGCCTGTCTGACGCACTCGAACGACACGACCGGCAAAGACTGCGCCCGGTACGGGTTCCGAGAGATGTTCAACGCGTACATGACCGGGCAGGCACTCGCGCCGGTGCTTGAAAGCGAGTACGGCTCGGACAACGAGTTCTACCAGCTGTACGCCGACTACTCCTGGGGCCAGACCCAACAGGACTCGATGAACCAGTTCCTCTCGGAGATCGGCTGGGAAGAGGTCGACAGCGTGCCGACGCCGCTCGGGACCAGCGACTTCTCCTCGTATCTCTCGGAGGCCGCAAACAGCGGCGCGGACGTGCTCGTCCTGAACCACTACGGGCTGGACGGCGCGAACTCCGTCTCGCAGGCCGTCGATGCCGGTATCGACGAGGACATGGAACTCGTCGTCCCGCTGTACAACCGCCCGATGGCACAGGCCGCCGGTGGCTCCATCGAAGGCATCTACGGAACGATCGCCTGGGACTCCCAGATCGACAACGAGGCGTCGAACGCGTTCACGCAGGCCTTCCAGGACGAGTACGACCGCGTCCCGTCCGGTCCGGCCCAGCTCGCCTACGCCCAGACGCTCCAGTACGCGGCCGCCGCCGAACGAGCGGGCACGTTCTACCCGCCGGAGGTCATCCGCCAACTGGAGGACTACGAGTACAGCAACATCGGCATGGGTCAGGAGACGATGCGTGCCTGCGACCACCAGGCCCAGCGTGACATTCCGGTCGCACAAGGGCTGCCGGAGAGCGAGCAAGGCGACGGGAACTTCATCGAGATTGTCGAGATCACGTCCCGAGACGACGTCGGATACGGGTGCGATTCCGGACCGGCCGCGGAGTGTGAACTCGGCGAGTACGGCGACGAATAGGGCAGAATCCGGGCAGGGGACCGTACCCCTCATGATTTATAGTGCATGAGGTTGCCTTACTTGATACACAAAAACTAGCATGATTAGGAATACGCAGAGAGTACGAGAAGAGTGCGGTGGGGGGGATCCGGCGTGACGCTACTCGCGGACATCCTCACCATCTTATTGAATGGGTTGCAACAGGGCGCGATTTACGTCCTGCTCGCGGTCGGACTGTCGATTATCCTCGGGACGCTAAAATTCGTTAACTTCGCGCACGGGGCACTGTACCTCGTCGGTGCGTATCTGGGGCTGTTCATAACTGGAAGTGTTCCATTGAATGACGGCCAACTGGTAGAATGGGGCATCCAGTCATACGGCATCGGACTGGGATTCATTGCTGCACTGGTCATCGTGCCGATTGTCGTGTTCGTTATCGGCCTCCTGATGGAGCGCTTCCTTGCACAGGCGTTCTACGACCGCCCCGACACCGACCAGATTCTCGTCACGTTCGGACTCGCAATCATCGTCCAGGAACTGCTCAGAGCGATGCTCGGCGGGAACAGCCAGCCGTTCCCACAGCCCTCGTGGGCATCCGGTCCCATCGCGCTGCCTGTCGTCGGGAACTTCCCGCGCTGGCGACTCGGCGTCATCGCGATTACGGCAGTCCTCGTTCTGGGCGTGTACGCCCTCGTCGAGTACACTGACTTCGGCCTCATCGTTCAGGCCGGTACCCTCGACGACGAGATGGTTCGCCTGCTGGGTATCAGACTGAGCAGACCGTACCTCGTTGTCTTCGGCATCGGTGCCGCGCTCGCCGGCGTGGCCGGCGTCGTCGGCGGTCCGCTCGCCAACGTCAACCCCAACATCGGCACTGAACAGTTAGTGCCGGCGTTCCTGACCGTCGTCATCGGCGGCGTCGGGAAAATCGAAGGGGCTGTCGTGGCCGGACTGATGCTCGGGACGCTACAGGTGCTCCTCATCCAGACCGGCTACGCCGCCTGGAGCCAGGTCGGCATCTACGCGCTCGCGGCGCTGGTCCTGCTGGTGCGTCCGCAGGGGCTGCTTGGCTCGGAGGTGGATGTCTCATGAGTGACGAACCGCGCGACGCGACTGCCACGGCGGCGGCCGATGCGGATACGGAGGTCACCGGCGGCCTCGCCGACCGGTGGGCCAGCTTCCGCGACCGGGAGATATCGACGGTGTTGCTCACGGTCGTGGGCGTGGCCGTCTTCCCGTTCCTCTTCAACAACTTCCTCGACGGCTACACCCAACTGGCGACGCTGATGCTCATCTACGGCATCTTCGCCGTCGGGTTCGACATCCTGCTGGGGTACACCGGCCTGCTGTCGTTCGGCCACGCCGTCTTCTTCGGCGGCGCGGCCTACGCCGCTGGTATCTTCAGCGCGAGCGTCAGTAGCTCGCCGCTGCTGGTGCTGCTCGCCGGCACGGTGTTTGCAGTGTTGATGGCGTGGATTGTCGGTTTCCTGTCGCTGCGCCGCGGCGGGATTTACTTCGCTATCCTGACGCTGACGTTCGGCCAGATGTCCTTCTATCTGGCGGCGTCGCCGCTGGCCTTCCTCACGAACGGTGAGAACGGGTTCACCTCCGTGGATATCGGTCACCTGCTGGGCGTCATCGACATCCACGGCGGGGTGCCGTTCCCACTGACGATGCTTGTCGACAACATGCTGTACGTGTTCGTCGCCGTCATGACGGTGCTGTCAGTCGCGATGGCGAATCGCATCCTGCACTCGCCGTATGGGACCGTGTTCCGCGCGATTCGCGAGAACGAGCGACGGGCTGAGTTCGTCGGGCTAGACGTCTGGCGGTACAAGCTGATGGCGTTCATCATCTCGGCGGCCTTCGCCGGCATCGCCGGGAGCCTGTTCACCATCGAGGGGAACTACGTGCCCCTGCAGTCGCTGTACTGGACCGAGTCCGGGCGCATCGTCATCATGACCGTGCTCGGCGGAGTCGGCTCGCTGTTCGGGCCGCTGTTCGGCGCCGGGCTGTACCTGTACATCGAAAACATCGTCAGCGGGTTCGAGACGCTCGGCCCGTTCTGGCACCTCATCCTCGGTGTTGTGTTCGTCGTCGCCGTCGTCCTGTTCCCGAACGGTATCTGGGGCGGTATCGACTACGTCCGCGACATGGTCGTCGGAGGTGACGAGGAATGACGGTTCTCGAAACCGAACGACTCACCAAGCAGTTCGGCGGCCTCACGGCTGTCGACGAGGTGAACCTGGCGGTAGAGCAGGGCGAAGGCGTGAGCCTCATCGGCCCCAACGGCGCGGGGAAATCGACGTTCATCAACCTCGTCACCAGACGGCTCGAACCGAGCTACGGCGAAATCGCCTTCCAGGGTGAGTCCATCATCGGGATGGACCCACACGAAGTCGTCCAGCGGGGGATGAGCAAGTCCTTCCAGACAGCCTCTATCTTCCCCGAACTGACTGTCAAGGAGAACGCGACCATCGCGGCGCTGGCGGCCGAGCACGGCTCGTTCCGGTTCAACTTCTTCCGGCACCAGAACAGCTACCCGGACGTCGATGAGCTGGCGGACGAGGTACTCGAGTCGGTCGGCCTGTACGACGAGCGAGAAAGCGAGGCCGACAGCCTCGACTACGGGAACAAGCGCCGGCTCGAACTCGGTATCGCGCTGGCTGCCGAGCCGGACATGCTGCTGATGGACGAGCCGACCGCCGGGATGAGCCCCGAGGAGACGAAATCGACCGTCGACCTTATCAAGCGAGTCAAGGAGGAACTCGACCTGACGTTCCTGCTGGTCGAACACGACATGGAGATCGTCTTCGACATCTCCGACCGCATCGTCGTCCTCAACCGCGGGTCGGTTATCGCGGAAGGGACGCCGACAGAGGTACAGAACGACCCCGCGGTACAGGAAGCGTATCTGGGAGGTGTCGAGGAATGACGATGCTCGACGTGGACAACATCAACGGCTACTACGGCGAGAGCCACATCATCCAGGACGTGTCGATGAACGTCGACGACGGCGAAATCACGGCCCTGCTGGGCCGCAACGGCGCGGGCAAGACCTCGACGCTCCGGTGTATCTCCGGGGCGACGCCGCCCGACGTCCGGAGCGGCACAATCCAGTTCGACGGAACGGACATCACCAACGAGCCGCCGGAGGACATCGCCGTCCGCGGCATCTCGCTGGTGCCGGAGGAACGGCGCGTGTTCACCGACCTCACCGTCGCCGAGAACCTCCACCTCGCGGACACCGTCCGCAACAAGTCGAACACCTGGCGACGAAAGCTCGATTTTCGAGACGAGGGGATGTCAACCGACGAGATATACGAGTACTTCCCGCGGCTCGACGAGCGACGCTCCCAGAAGGCCGGCACGCTTTCGGGGGGCGAACAGCAGATGCTCGCCATCGCCCGCGCGCTCCACCAGAGTACCGACCTGTTGATGCTCGATGAGCCATACGAGGGGCTGGCACCGCAGATTATCGAGTCCGTCGAGAACGCCATCGAACGCATCAGCGAGGACGGCACGACGATACTGCTGGTCGAGCAAAACGCTGTAGCGGCGATGAAAATCGCCGACCGGTGTTACGTGCTGGACCGCGGTCAGGTGGTCTTCGAGGGGGCCGCCGAGGAACTGCAGAACGACCAAGAGACCCGCGACAAGTACCTGGGTGTCTGAATGTCGGACACACAATCCGCCGAAGCGTTGCTCGACGCACTGCAATCGGAAGGTGTCGTGGTCATCGACGAGGAGACGGACGAAGTCAGCACAACGGAAGCGTTCGAGGCCGACCGCGGGGTGTACTACGACACCTACGTCACGATGGGCGACACGGAGTTCCACGAGTCCGTCGCCGACGTGTTCGGCCTCGATTCGGCCGCTGAAGCAGCCGAGCGCGTCGACGAACTCGACGTGTCGCGCGAGGAGTTCGCCACGTTCCTGACCCTGCGGTCGAACGTCGACGGCTCCTACACCACCGTGGAACTGACGACGATGGCACAGATGGCGACCGAACTGGGACCGGAGACGCCGGTCCCCGACGCGGTCGAACATCTCGACGACGACAGCTACGAGGCCTTCGTCGACGCCCACGACCGGTGTGTCGTCACCGTGTGGAAACTGTTCTGTGAGCCCTGCGAAGCGATGAAAGCGGAGTTAGACGACGTGCTGGCCGCGTTCCCCGAGGGCGTGCCAGTCGGTGGCCTCGCCGGCGAGCGGTCCCCGGAGTTCTGTCAGTCAGTCGGTGTCAACGCGGCCCCCGCCGTCGTGCTGTTCGAGGACGGCGAGCCCGTCGAGCGGATTACCGGCCGGACGGACCCGGCACCGCTCGCCGAACGGGTCGAAGAAGTGTACGGCGTCTGACTGCGGCGTTACTCCTCTTCGCCGCTACAGACCAGCACGGAGCGGTCCGTGCCGAGAATCACGCTCTGTGTGACACTGCCGAACAGCACCTTGCCCGTCGGCGTCCGCTTGCGTCCGGCGACGACAATCATGTCGGCGTCCTGCTCGTCAGCCAGGCGGAGGATTGCGTCGGCCGGTTCGCCACTTGACTCTTCCAGCGCCACCTCGACGCCTGCCTCCTCAAGGACTTCCCGGGCCCGGCGCACGGATGCCACCTGGTCGACGGACGCGCCTTCGGGGTTCTCCTCGAAGTCGTGTAGCAGCGTGACGCGGACCTGGCTGGCGTCCATCGGAACTTCGGTTATCGCTTTCGCGATGGCGGTCCCACGAGCCTCACTTTTGTCTATCCCAGCGACAATTTCGTACATGCTCGCTTCAGTCGTAGGACGGGCCAACCCTTAGTTCTGGCCCGGATTTCGAACATAGATTATCAAAAATAGCGTCGGATATCGCATCCCGCAGATAGACGCAGCGGCGTCAGTCGCCGAACGGCCCCATACCGCCGCCGCCCATACCACCCATGCCACCGCCGCCACCGCCCTGTTGCATCTGTTTCATCATCCGCTCCATGTCGCCGTCGCCCATGCCCTGGAACTGCTTGAGCATCTGCTCCATCTGCTTGTGCTGCTGGAGGAGTTCACGCACCCGCTCCTCGGGCTTGCCCGAGCCGCGACAGATGCGTTCGGTCCGGGACTGGCCGACGACGCGGGGGTTCTCCAGTTCCTCCTCGGTCATCGAGTCCATGATAACGTCGAAGTCCCGCATTCGCTCCTGAGTCACGTCCATCGCGTCGTCCGGGAGCTGGTCCATCAGCCCGCCGCCCAGCCCGGGAATCATGTCCATCACCTGGTCCAGCGGCCCCATGTTGTTCATCGTCTGCATCTGCTTGCGCATGTCCTTGAGGGTGAACTGTCCCTCCAGCATGTCTTCGGGGTCCCAGTCCTCCTCGTCGCCTTCCTGGGTTTCCTCCATCGCGCGCTCGACACGCTCGGTGAGCTGTTTGAGGTCGCCCATCCCGAGCAGGCGGGAGATGAATCCCGACGGCTCGAAGCGCTCGATGTCCTTGACCGTCTCCCCGGAACCGAGGAAGGCGATGGTGGAGTCGGTCTCGTTGACCGCGGCGAGCGCGCCCCCACCTTTCGCCGTCCCGTCGAGCTTCGTGATGACGACGCCGTCGATGCCGATGGCCGCCTCGAAGTCGGCGGCCTGGCTCTTGGCGCTCTGGCCCATCGCCGCGTCCAGCACGAGCAGGTCCCGGTCGGGCTGGACCTCCTGCTCGATGCGCTCGATCTGTTCGATAAGCTCCTCGTTCAGGCCGTCACGGCCCGCCGTGTCCACGATGCGAACGTCCGCGTTCGCCGTCGCTTCCAGCCCGTCGCGGGCAATCTTCACGGGGTCGTCCTCGTCGGGGTCGCCGTAGAAGTCGACCTCGGCGCGCTCGGCCATCTCCTTGGACTGGTCGTACGCGCCGGGCCGGTCCGTGTCGGTCTGGATGATAGCCGGCCGGAGCCCTTTCGTCGAGAACCACCACGCCATCTTCGCGGCCGTCGTCGTCTTCCCCGACCCGTACAGGCCGGCGAGCATGATGGTCTGCTCTTCCAGCGGCAGTTCAGTCGACTCGCCGACGAGGTCGACCAGTTCCTCGTAGACGATCCGAAGGACCCAATCGCGTGGGGTCGTCCCCGCCGGCGGTTCCTCCTCCAGCGCGCGCGTCTCGATGCTGTCAGAGAGGTCCTGTACGAGCCCGACGTCCACGTCGGCCTGCAACAGCGACCGCTGAATCTCCTTGACGATGTCCTCAATGTCCTCCTCGGAGAGCCGGGACTTCCCCCGGAGGTCATCAAGTGTCCCCCGGAGCGAACTCCCAAGATCGTCGAGTACCATTGTTAGCGCGAGATACGCGACGGCGCGGGTAAAGGCTTGTTGTCATGCTGTCGCCCGCTAACCGCTGGGATGACTGCCGTATCCGTTCGGCTGAGGCTGATTCGCTCATTGCTATCGGAGCGAGGCCGACCGGCAGGTCCATCTCACGTTTCCGGCCATCTTCGGGCGAGACGTGTTATCTGTGTGCGACAGCATCTGCATGATTAATTCCACGTCTACCGGTGGCGAAAGGGTGAAGAGGTCGAACCGACTGGTCGACAATATGGGCGTTCTCGGGCAGCTCGGATTCATGGTCGCCTTTCTTTCGGCCGGCGTCGCCGCCGGCCACTTCGGGCTGTTGACCGACCGGCGGACGGATATCCTCACCACACTCGTCTTTACTGTCGCCCTGCCGGCGCTCATATTCCGGTCCACGTACAACCGCCCGCTACGGGAGATTATCTCGCCGGCGTTGCTCGGGGGCTTCTGGGCCGTCATCGCGCTGACGATAACGCTGGGCTGGCTCGTCCACCGGCGGCTGGAATCCCCCGACCGCCGCAGCGTCTCCGTCGTCCAGTCGTATCACAGCAACATGGGGTTTCTCGGGCTGCCGCTCGTGGCAGCGACGATGGGCAGCGAAGCGACGGCCGTCGCCAGCGTCATCCTCGGTATCGGCGCGGTGACCCACGTCCCGGTGACGGTGTTCCTGCTGGTCCGCATCAACGGCAGCGACGCCTCGCTGCTGGGCGAGTGCAGGAAACTCGTGACGAACCCGGTGCTCATCGCGCTGGCGGCCGGCATCACGGCCTCGGTCCTGTCGCTGTCCGTTCCGGAGCCACTCGTCGGTGCGCTCGGTCCGCCGGCCAAACTGGCGCTCCCGGTCGCCCTGCTGTGTATCGGTGCGACGCTCGACACGGACCTCCCGGTGGCGGACCTGCAGAAGACCGTCAGCGTCGTCGGGCTGAAGGTGCTGTGGATGCCGGCGCTGGCGTGGCTGGTGTACTCCTCGCTAGCGATGGACGCGACGGCGCTGGGCGCAGCGGTCGTGATGCTCGGCACCCCGACAGCGGTGTCGACGTACGTCTACACGACGGAACTCGGCGGCGACGCCGCGTTCGCCTCGCTGAACGTCTTCACCTCGACAGTGGTCTCAATCGGAACGCTCTCCGTGCTGATCTGGCTGTTCGCCTGACGCCCTGCCGTGGTCACGCTTTTGCCCGCCGACGCCCCCACCGACGATATGGGCTATCACCAGATCAACCCCGAGGACCTGTCGGAAACTGCGGACTACCCCTGTGACCGGCGCGGCGTCTCCGACGCCGCCGAACTCCACGCGCTCCACGCGGCCACCTACGAGATGGCACCCGGCGAAGACCTCTCGCGGGCCTACCACTACCACGAGACGCGCGAGGAACTATTCTACGTGCTCAAGGGCACGCTTCACGTCGAAACGCCCGACGGGGAGTTCGTGGTCGCCGCCGACGAGGTGTTCGTCGCCGAGCCGGAGAGCCCACACCGCGCGCACAACCCCGCCGACGCCGACGAGCCAGTCACGGTCCTCGGCGTCGGCGCGCCGCCGACCGACATCGCGCTGCCGTACGACCCCGACACGTAGCGAGGGACTCGGCGGTTCAGACACGCTTTTCAGCCACCCCATCACAGTTGCGCCCATGACGAGCAAACAGGCGGTACAACAGGAACTGGTCGACAGCGGTGTCACGGCAGTCCTGCGCGGGATTCCCGAGGAAAAGATGGTCGACGTGGCGACAGCCGTCCACGAAGGCGGCGTCACGGCGCTGGAACTGACGGCCGACGCGAAGCGCTGCTCGGACATGATCGCCGCGGTCGACAAGGCTCTGGACGACACCGACGCCATCATCGGGGCCGGTACAGTCATGGACGCCGCCGCCGCCCGCAACGTCATCGAGGCCGGCGCGGAGTTCGTCCTCGCGCCGAACCTCAACGAGGACGTCATCGACGTGTGCAATCGCGAGGGCGTTCTCGCCATCCCCGGCGTCATGACGCCGACGGAGGCCGCCGACGCGATGGAGGCGGGCGCGGACATCCTGAAGATGTTCCCAGCGAAAACGGTCGGCCCGGCACACATCGGCGCGCTGCAGGGTCCGCTCGGCGACGTCCCGATTATGCCGACCGGCGGCGTCTCGACCGACAACGTCGACGAGTTCTTTGATGCCGGCGCGGTCGCTGTCGGCGCGGGCTCGGCGCTGGTCAACTACGAGGCAATCGAGAATGACGACATGGACGGCGTCCGCGAACAGGCCGCGGCGTTCGTCGACGCCGTCGAGGCCGCCCGAGAGTAGCAACAATCTCACCCGGCCGAGCAGAACGAGGCCCGGCACGGCGGCAGCGGCTTACGTTCCGGTGTCGTTCTCGGTCGTCTCGTTGCCTGTCTCGTTCCCAGCCGTTCCAGTCTCATTGCCGGGCAGGTCAGTTTCGTTGCCCGGAACCGCAGTCTCGTTTCCGGCCGTCCCAGTTTCGTTCTCTGGTCTTTCCGTTTCGTTACCGGGCACGCCTGTTTGGTTGCCTGGAGCCTCGGTCCCGTTGCCAGGCATTTCAGTTTCGTTCCCCGGTACTCCGGTCTCATTGCCGGGCAGATCTGTTTCAGTATCCGACATCTCCGTCTCGTTTCCGAGAGCATCGGTTTCGTTCTCGCCCAGTTCCGTCTCGGTATCCATCCCGGTTCCTTCTTCGGTCTGGGCTTCAGTTTCCGTCTGCGATTCCGTACCGGCTTCCGTCATCGCGTCAGTCTCTGCTGCCGTAGATGTGCCCGGAGCTTCGGCACCGCCGCCACCGCCAGTCTCCGTACCGCTGCCGCCAGTGTCACTACAGCCAGCCAGCGCCACGAGTGCGCCGCCTGCGATTTTGATAACGTTCCGTCGAGATGTGGGTCGTCCCATAGCGTTTGCCCGAAGAGAAGCCGGACAGTTTATGAATGACCTGCTAAGCGTCTGACGGAGAGCCGACAGAACGGCTTAGCAACACCCGAAGGTGGGCCGGTTCGCAAAGCAAACATAAACGATCTGTTTCAGATCATAAATGGTTCGAGTCCGGTATTTCGGCCAGTTCACGGGTGGTTCTACACCTCGATAGCCGAACATCGGCCTGTTGCGGTGTGGTTCGAGACCCGAGTTACAACTATCCGTACTGTTCCCGAGCGGTTATCGAGCGCATAGGTATCTTCGTCCCCGGGTCACGATATCAGGCCCTGCGTTGTTAGTCAGACAGCCGTTTTAGCTGTCAAAATCGCTCAGTCGCCGTTTAGCAACGTCATAACCTGGACGCAGTGGGCAGCATCCCCATGCCCGCGGGAACTCCCGTAGCCGTAATTGTCGCCGCCGTCGTCTGGAACACCGGGTATCGGTCCGCCTCCGTCAGTTACGAGCCGTGTCTCGTCAACAGGGAGACCACGGTCACCCGACGACAGCACGATGAGTTCGGGTGCGACATCAGCCGGCGCGACCTGCCGGCAGTAGCGTCCATCAGACATCGGTGGCTCCCTCTGCCGGACCACTGTCAGCCCCATTCCTCACATCGCCGGAAACGTCGCGTCGTTCGATTGTCTGCATTGGTATCACGCTACGATACTGTGTGGACCAGTCATGAACAGCAAACGACTTCAACGCGCCCCTGTCGGCGAAAACGACCACACCTGCGATGGAGTGGCAGTATTTGCCGCATCGCACGCGGTGCGTTCCCGTCAGAAGAGCGCGAACTCGCCGGGTTCTACACAAACAGGGTCGACAATGGCCGCTCATGTGCCGCAGGTAGCAGCAAAAGTAACCGCGAAGTCCGAGGCCTACTCGCCGATGAGGCTGTCGACGATTTCCTCGGGGTCGAACGGTTCGAGGTCGCCGTAGTCCTGGCCGGTCCCCAGGAAGAGGATCGGCTTGCCGGTGACGTGCGCGACGGAGATGGCCGCGCCGCCCTGCGGGTCGGCGTCGGCTTTCGTCAGAATCGCCCCGTCGATCTCGGCCGCATCGTTGAACTCGCGCGCCCGGTTGACGGCGTCCTGACCTGCGACCGCCTCGTCCACGAACAGCGTCATGTCCGGGTCGATGTTGCGGTCGATCTTCTCCAGTTGGGCCATTAGGTCGTCGGAAGTGTGGAGTCGGCCGGCCGTATCGCCCAGCACCACGTCGATGTCGTTGGCCTTGGCGTACTCGACGGCGTCGTAGACGACCGCCGTCGGGTCCGACCCCTGTTCGTGGGTGATGATCTTCTTGTCGAGGTTCTCGGCGTGTTTCTCCAGTTGCTCGTTCGCTCCGGCGCGGTAGGTGTCGCCGTTGGCGAGCACCGTCGAGAGTCCACGGTCCTCGAAGTACTGGGCGAGTTTCGCTATCGAGGTCGTCTTGCCGACGCCGTTGACCCCGGTGAACACGATGGTTACCGGCTTGTCTGCCTGCTGGACGCGCTCGTCGAAGTCGAACTGGCCGACGTTGATAACGTCGTACAGCGACTCCCGGAGCGCGTCCCGGACGAGGTTCCCCGTGCTGGAGAGCCGTCGGCGGGTCTGACCCGTGAGGTTCTCCTTGACGCCGTCGAGGATCTCGTTGGCGACGCTCATCTCCACGTCGCTCGACAGCAGGGCCAGTTCGAGGTCGTCGAGGTGGCTCTGTAAGTCCTCCTCCTCGATAACCGTCTTCCCGGTCGCCATGAGCTTCGCCTTCGCGGCGAGACCGCGGCCGCCGTCGTCGTCTTCTTCGGACTCCGAATCGGTGTCGGATGCCGAGTCGTCCTCTACCTCTGTGGCGTCGTCAGACTGGGAAACTTCATCCTGGATCGCGTCTGTGTCTTCGACTGCCGTAGACGACGCTGTGGCTGGCTCGTCTATCGCGTCGGAGTCAGCGGCCGGCGGTTCAGAACCAGTCTGTGGCTGGTCGCTCTCGACCGCAGCCGCCTGCGTGTCGTCTTCGGACGGCTGCGAGTCCGTTGCGGGCTCAGCGTCGGCCGCCTGGTCGGCAGTTGCTTCCCCGTCAGCCCCGTCGGCGTCCGGTTCGTCCTCCGCTTCGAGTGCGTCGTCGTCGACGTCCTCCTCGACGTCACTCGTGAACCCGCTGAGTTTGTCCTTCAGTCCGTCGAACATGGCGGCCTTACTCGTCTTCCTGCTCTTGCTGTTGCATCATCTGCTGCATCTGCTGCTGTTGCATCTGCTGGGCCTGCTGTTCGAGCTCTTCCATCTCGGTCTCGACTTCGGCCTTCTCTTCCTGCAGGTCGCTGATGTGGTCGTCCAGCGTCTCCTTCTTGGTTTCCAGCGTGCTGACAGCGCCGTCCTGCTCGCGCTCCGCGGAGTAGCCGCCACCGAGGGAGACGACGACCTCGTCGATGTCCTCGATAGTCGCGCGGATGTAGGCGTCGCCGCCGAGCGGGACCTGCACCGTGGAGCCGGAGTCAAGCGTCTCGATGGCCTCGATTGCCTCGTCGATGTCAGTCTGCTTGTCGCGGAGGCGCTCGATTTCCTCGTCGATAGCGTCGACTTCCTGCTCCATCTGCTCGATCTCCTGTGCGACCTGCTGCATCTGACCGCCGCCGCCACCGCCGCCACCGCCCATCATGCTGCCACCTCCTCGATTGTGATCTGCGTGCGCTTGAGGTTGTGCTGGGAGCCGAAGTCGCTGTAAACGCGCTCCTCAGCGACGTTCTCGTTTGGCGCGTCGACCTCCTTCTCGAACTGCTGTGGGCCGTCTCGGGCCGGGAAACTACCGCGAACAGTGTACGTGCTCATACACGCAGGTGCGGGCAGGGCAGGGAAGTATCTTCCCCTTCCGTCCGTCCCACCATCCACAAGAGTAGCCGCCGCTACCCAGCGACTGCGACGGCCACACGGCTGGAAAACGAGCGACGGGCCTACTCCTCGGACGCCGGGGCGTACACCATATCGCCGCCACACTCGGGACAGGACGGGCGGAGTACACCTGTCGAGTAGTCACACTTCCGGCAGACGAGGCGGTTCTGGTCTTCCGCGGGCGGTGTTCGCTGGACCATACGTGACGTTTGGGGACGCACTATATTATTCTTTGACACGAGCTGTCATGGTTGCCGGCCCCGATGGATTTCCCGGGGCAATACGTACAGCCAGCTATGAGCGAGACGACTTACCAGTGCGAGTGCGGTGCGGCCCTGCGATTCAGGCAGGACCTGACGCTGGAGCGGGGCGGAACCAGTCGGGCCTGGGCGTGTGGGGACTGCGGACTGCCCGTTCCAAGCGTGGTGGCAGAAAAACTCAGCCACCAGCATCCGTCCTGAGCGGGCAGCAGAATGAAAACCGCGTCAGTCGATGTAGCCGAGCGCCGCGTCGATACGGCCCAGTTCCGGCCCGGAGGTGTCCGAGCCACAGACGTAGCCGTGGTCGTTGGCGAGCAACCCGGAGCCGACGAGCGGACCACCGTAGTTGATGGTCCCGATGTCGGCCGGCACGTCGAGGATGTCCTCGAGGGCGTCGAGTTCGCCGTCCGTGGCCTTCGGATGACAGAGCACGCCCTTGTTGGTGGCGACAGCGGCGGTCCCGACGGTCGTGACACCGGCGATGACGCCGCGTTCGACGGGTACGTCCAGCCCATCCTTGACCGCTTGCACGGCATCCCGAGAGAGGTCGGGGTGGACGTACGCGCCGTAGTCGTTACAGCAGACGACGTTGCCGGCGGCGTTGATCCGGCCGGGCATTCTGGTGATGGGCACGTCGACGACGTCCTGAATCCGTTCGATTTCGGTCTCACGGACGCGTTCGGAGACGACCAGCCCGTTCTCGTTGCCGGTCGCGAGCGCGCCGACGGTCCCGGAGCGGCCGACGGTCGTCGGCACGGCCGGCACATCAAGTTCGTCGCTCAGGTCGTCGAGCAGCGATTCGTCTAAGTCTGGGCGAACCAGCACGCAATCGTCGGTCGCACGGGCGAACACACCCACGTACGACGACCCGGAGAAAGCCGCGCGGAGCAACGTTACTCTGCGGTCTCTGCTTCGACGATGGCTTCGCCCTCTTCCTCGAAGCGGGCGGCGCGAACACGGATCTTGCTCGGCGTGTTGGCGCGGCCGCGGGCCCAGGCCGCCTCGTTGATCGAGGGGTCGAGGCGGACGGCGTCCTCGTCGACAGAGAAGTGCTTGGCGAGGTGCTCGCGGATGAGGATCATCGCCTTGTCTGCGCGCTTGTGGTTCGGTTCGGCTCGCGCGTCTCGGAGCGGGACGGTGACGACACGCTCCTCGAAGTCACTGGCGCTCATTATTCGTCAGTGTCGTTGCGCCGCCAGTGGCGTCGTTTGTGGTTGCGCTGGACCTCGCGGTCCGTCTTGAGCATGACCCAGGCCGGGACTCGACTGTTCTGGTTGTCGAGTTTGGCCAGTCGCTTCTTCGTAGCCTTCGATTTCTTACCCATGGTATGGTGCTTGTTCCGCGCCGTGGTTTAAATTCCTTCCTTTTCGAGCCGGTCGCGGCCCGTTATCAGCGGCTATAACTGCGGACGTAGAACTAAGTAGTCCGTGGCCCTGATTATCAATGGATGAAGCGCCGGAGATTCCTCCAGACCATGGGTGTCAGTGCGACAGCCGTCGGCTCTGGTTGCATGGGTGGGGGCGGTGAGGTCGTCGTCAGCGTGCAACAGGACGTCAGAGTCAACCCGCACGAGGCGTGGATCAAGGAGGAGATCCCTGACGTGTCTGACCCCGGCGGTGAGCTACGGTATATCGTCAAAGCGGACATCCCGTTCAACGTGTACTTTTTTACTGACCGCGAGCAGTTCGAGCAGTACGACACGTTCATCAAGGGTCGGGAGCCCGACGAGACACCGCCGGGGAACCCCAAGTTCAGCCAGACAGCGGTCCAGCCGGCGGGGTCGGATATTTATCAGGCGTCCACGGACGACGGCGGCGCACGGGAGTCACTGGACGAACCCGGGCCGTACTTCTTCGCCGTCGACCACTCGAACTACCGGATGGAAACACGCGTCGATGACTACGACGATCCGTTGAAGGCCTTCGTCGACCTCACCGTCATCCGAAGCAAACTGCCCTTCTAAACGAACGCCAGCGGTACCATCGCCAGCACCCCGACGGCGACGCCGGCAGTTAGTTCGCGTTTACCGCCACCCGGCAAGCCGTCGCCGTACTCCAGCGCTTCGGGGACGAACTCCGTGAGCACGAGATACACCATCGCCCCAGCGGCGAAGCCGAAGCCGAACGGGAGAAATGCCTTCGCCAGCGTGACGAAGTAGTACGCGATAACGGCCCCGACCGGCTGTGGCAGCGAGGAGAACACCGCCCACCAGACCATCTTCCACTCGCTGACACCCAGCGAACGGAGCGGGATGGCGATAGCAGTCCCCTCAGGGACGTTGTGGATGGAGATGGCGACAGTCATGAACACAGCCAGCAGCGGGACAGAGACGCCGAGGATACCCACAGCGGATTCGGGCGTGGCCGACTCCAGCCCGAGTTCCGCGAAGGAGACGCCGACGGCGACGCCCTCTGGGAAGCTATGGACAGTCAGAATGCCCAGAATCAGCAGAAGCTTCTTGAAGTCGGCCCGCTCGAACTGCTCGGGTGACTGGTCGAAGTCATCCAGAAGTTCGTGGGCAACGACGACGAGCAGGACGCCAGCGAGAATGCCGGGAATCATCAGCAGCGGCGACCCGTATGCCAGCCCCTCCCGGACGAGTCCGAAGAGCGATGCGGCGACCATGATTCCCGAGGCTAGCCCCCACAGCAGGACGTTCCATCTGTCGGAGAACTCATCAACGAGAAAGAACGGGATCGCACCGAGGCCGGTGGCAAGCGCCGTAAGCAACCCCGCAACGAACACGAAAGCAACGTTCTCAACGGCGACCATATCGGTCCTACGCCGCTCGGACCGATAAAAATTGTCACTAACCTGATTTGTTTTGGTCGGCCTAAACAGTCTGCTGGCACGCTGTAAATAGGTTCTCAAGCGGCTAATTGACGCCCCTCACTCGGTTATAGGCCAGTGCTACGATAGTCCCGACGCCACAACACGCATTCTAACAGATATATGACAACAAATGCACGCCAACAGTGTCCGTGTAGAACACGCACCGACAGCAACCCCGCTGGCCGAGACGGCACACACTCATAATGACACTGACTCGACGGTCCGGTACGTCGGTCCATCGGGCCCAAGCTCACTCTCTTTCAGCCGGATTTCCTCGACACGCAGGCGACCGACATCCGGGTCCTCGTTCTTGACGGTGTCCTGTACCGTCTCTTTGCCGCCGGCGTGGTCCATCCTGGCGATGGTTGCGTGCGGCGTGAACTCGTGGTCCTCCGGGTCGAACCCCATCGCGACGGTCCGGGCCTCGACGGCTTCGTGCAACGCGGTCAGTTCCGCGCCACCCTGTCCGTCGCGGACACCGACCCAGACGACACTGATGTAGGACAGCGCCGGGAACACGCCGAGACCGCCGAACTCGGCTTCGAACGGCTCGACGCCGCTGTCTTCGACCGCCCCTTCGAGAGCAGTGACGATGTCGTCAACGCGGTCCGGGTCGGTGTCGCCGAGGAACTTCAGCGTGATGTGGGCCTGTGCGGGGTCGGTCAGCCGAAGCCCAGAGACGCCGTCGAAGCGTTCCTGTACGCTCTCGATAGCGTCTTCGAGCCCGTCCAGATCGACGCTGACGAACAGGCGGTTGGCCATAGCTAGCGGTTCCGGTCGTGTCCGCAAGAAAGCTACGACGGGGTCAGTGACTGCTGTGATCTGGGGCTGTATGCCACCGCCAGAGACTATGTCCGAGTCCCAGAGCGACCATTGCGACCGCGACGCCGAAGAGAGCGGGGATGGCGGTGTCGGGAAGGAGACCGAGAGATAGCCGGACGAGAATGGCCGCCACAATCAGGAGGGCTACCCGCGCTCGTGCCCGGGGCGTCTCTGCCGGACTGGATACCCAGCGCCCGAACGCCGGTAGCTGCGCGTAGTAGCGTCCGACGAGAACCGCCAGAACGACCGTTCCTGCAACGCCCGCTCCAGCGGCGGACAGCGACAGCGAGGTCTGGTTTGAGGTGAGAGCAGCCCAGCTAACGACTGCGAACACACCCCCGAAGAAGACGAGCAACGCGTCTACTGCCAGTGGGTCCCGCATATCCGGGAATCCGACCGCAGGACACCTAAATCTTCACGAGCCGTGGACGTAGCCCTTAACCGGATTGGCCGTCAATCAGGAGGCATGACAGACCACGACGACGACCACGCCTTCTCCGAGGGCCAGGGGTTCGACGACCCCTACGAGGGGTTCGATCTCGAACCGCCGGAGTTTGAGGTGGACCCGGACAAGGTCGACCCCGTCGACTCGCGTGTCGTCACCGACCTGCTGGACCAGCGGAACGTCTCCTCTGACGCCGTCGACCCAGAGCAACTGCTCGATGTCGGCCTGGAGTACATGCACATCAACCGCCACGAACAGGCCGCCGAGACGTTCGAGCGCGTCGCCCAGTACACGGACGACGACCGGCTCAAACAGGAGGCCTGGACGAACAAGGGCGCGGCCCACGCGGAACTCGAAGAGTGGGATGCCGCCATCGGCGCGTACAAGGAAGCACTCAACTTCGACGAGGAGTCCGACCACGCCGCCACAGCGGAGACGAACCTCGCGTACGCGCTCTGGAAGTCCGGCCGCTCCGAGCAGGCACTCGAACACGCCGAGCGCGCCGTCGAAATCGACCCGCGCTTCGGCGAGGGCTGGTACAACCGCGGCTTCTTCCTGCTGGAACGCGGCCTGGCCGACGAGGCCATCGACGCGTTCGACAACGCAGTCCGCCTCGGCTTCCGCAACGCCGACGTGCTCGAAGAGAAGGCCCGCGCCCTCGAAGAGGTCGGCGAGTTCGACCGCGCCGAGGAGCTGGCCGAGGAAGTCGACGAGATGCGCGAGGAGGCCGAACAGCAACTGCTTGAATGATACTCAACGAACGCGACACCGACGAGGGGTTGCTCGTCTCCGTCTGTGACCCTGACATCATGGGCGAAACGTTCGAGAACGGCCCCGTATCGCTCACGGTCAACGAGGAGTTCTACGGCGGCGAAACGGCTACCGAAGACGAAATCGTCGACAGTCTCGCACGCTGTTCGGTCGCCAACATCGTCGGCGACGACGCCGTCAATGTTGCTGTCGAACACGGCTTCGTCGACGAGGAGAACGTCCTCGATCTGGGCGAGACGCGCCACGCACAACTGCTCTGGATGTAACTGCGGTCGCTACCGCAAGCCCGACCCCGACAGTCTTTGCGAACGCCCATCGAGAGGGACACGTATGTATTCCCGAGATCACGCCATCGTCTCCGCGGCCGTCGGGGCCGTCGGCGTTGCCGTCCTGCCGGTCCCCCTTCCGTGGTGGGCCGCCGTCGCTACGCGGTCGTCGTCGGCGTCGCCATCGACTTTGACCACTTCGCCGTGGCCAGACTGGAGACCGGCGACTGGGCCGCCCTCCGCCGTTGTCTCCGGAACCCCGAGATAGTGGTGTTCGACCAGGACGTAATATTCGGCCCGCAGGACCTCTGGCCGCTCCAGCGGCTCCTCAGCCATCACCTCATCGGCGGCGTGGTCGTGGTCGGCCTCTGGCTCGTCTCCGAGCCGCTATCGCTGTTTACCGCCCTCGTCCTGTACGCCCACGTCCTCGGAGACCTCGTCTGGGACAACTACCTGCTTGATACCTACCGGGAACAGCACGCGGTGGCCGCCGAGTCCGAATCAGGATAGGCTGGGCACCTGGCGGAGTTCTAGGTGAACCGAAGGAATGTTGCCTGTCGAGTCCCTGTATAGAGGTAATGGGACATTCTGAATCCGAGCTCTTGGACGTAGAGCGTATCCGCGAGGACTTCCCCATCCTCCAGCGCGAATTCGACGGCGAGCAAGTGGTGTACCTCGACAACGCGGCCACAACGCAGACGCCCGAGCCGGTCGTCGAGACCATCGCTGACTACTACCGGACGACGAACGCCAACGTCCACCGCGGCCTCCACCAACTCAGCCAGGAGGCCAGCGTCGCCTACGAGAAGGCCCACGACCGCGTCGCCGAGTTCATCGGCGCGTCGGGCGAGCGCGAGGAAATCGTCTTTACGAAGAACACGACGGAGAGTGAGAACCTCGTCGCCTACGCCTGGGGCCTGAACGAACTCGGGCCAGAAGACGAGGTCGTCCTCACGGAGATGGAACACCACGCCTCGCTGGTCACCTGGCAGCAGATCGCCAAGAAGACCGGCGCGACGTGTCGGTACATCAGCGTCAAGGAGGACGGCACGCTCGACATGGACCACGCCCGCGAGATCATCACCGACGACACGGCGATGGTCAGCGTCGTCCACGTCTCGAACACGCTCGGCACGGTCAATCCGGTCTCGGAGCTGGCGGACATCGCCCACGACCACGGGTCGTACATCTTCGTCGACGGCGCGCAGTCGGTCCCGAACCGCCCAGTCGACGTGGAAGCCATCGACGCTGACTTCCTGGCCTTCTCGGGCCACAAGATGGCCGGTCCGACCGGTATCGGCGTCCTCTACGGCAAGAAGCACCTGCTTGAGGAGATGGAGCCGTACCTCTACGGCGGCGAGATGATCAAGAAGGTCACCTTCGAGGACGCTACCTGGAACGACCTCCCCTGGAAGTTCGAGGCCGGCACGCCCGTCATCTGCCAGGGCATCGCGCTGGCGGAGGCCTGTGACTACCTCGACGACATCGGGATGAAACGCATCCAGCGTCACGAGGAGCAGCTCGCACAGTACGCGCTGGAACAGCTCCGGGACGAGGGCGACGTCGAGACGTACGGCCCGTCCGCGGGAACGGAACGAGGCGGTCTGGTCGCGTTCAACCTCGATTCGGTCCACGCCCACGACCTCTCCTCGATCCTCAACGACTCCGCCGTCGCCATCCGCGCCGGCGACCACTGCACCCAGCCCCTCCACGACAAGATGGGCGTCCCCGCCTCCGCACGAGCCTCGTTCTACATCTATAACACGCGTGAAGAAGTGGACAAGCTCGTTTCAGCTATCGACGACGCCCGCCAGCTGTTCGCGTAATCCCACTCGCAGTCTCCGTCGGAGTTGCGGAGTGATTTATTGGCAATTTTTTTACATTACCGCGGTGCACGCCACCTATATGACACACCGCCGATAACTTTCGGCGGAACAATGACTGATACCGATGAAGCGGAGCGGCCGCTGACGCCGGAAGCCCTCGATTACACGCACCTTCCCGATCAAACGATGTACAAGGTGTCGCTCGACGACGCCAGCCACTTCGAGCAGGGTGGGGACGACATCCGGACGTACCCGGTGTGTATCACGAACGAATTCAAGTTGCTGTACTTCGAGATGGACCCTGGCGCGGTCATTGACTGGCACACGCACGCACCCAGTTTCGACGAGGTGTGTCTGTGCCTCGATGGTGCCGCCAGATACACGCTGAAACGCGAAGACGGAAGCGAGCAAGTAATCCGGGCTGAACGACGCGAGTTCGTCTATCTACCCGGTGGGGCACGACACAAGATAGAATCTGTGGGAGAAACCAGTCACGAGGGACTGGTCGCAATGCCGTCGGACTCGGTCGGACGCCTCGAATTGCTCGAAGGGAATGAGCCGTACCAGACAGAGGACTGGCCGGTTGCGCTGTGGGTCGACCAAGTCCGCGACGAAGTCGTCACGAAAGACGAGAACGCCGTCACGGAGTAGGTCCAATAGGTACGTATCGGGAAATCACGGGTCCGCAGCGAGGTAAATGACAGCTAGCTCATAGAGAGCGGGGTTCGGCGTCGCAATCGGCCGGGCCTCCTGTACAGCCGCCAGCGCGTTCGAGAGCGGGCGGTCCTCCTCGGCGGCGATGGCCGTCGCAAGCAGCGTCGAACTCCGGGAGACGCCAGCCTTGCAGTGAATCAGTGCCGGACCGTCCGCTCGGACGAAGCGCCGGGCGGTATCGACGGCCGCCTCGAACGCCGCCCACTCGTTCCCCGGGCCGTCAGTGAGCGGATGGTGGGCGGTCGTGAGCGGGTACGCCTCGCTCGTCGCTGAAAGCACGTAATCGAAGGACTGGTCGTGTGTCTCGGGTCGTGCCGCGTGTTTGTTTCCGAGATACAGCGACCGGTCGCCAATCTGTCGGATTACCGGCGCATCGCTGACGAACCCCACGGGTCGGACAGCACAGTCGGTAGAAGCCGAAGCGTCGTTCTGCCCCATGTGTTGACAGAACGAGCTGCGATAGTAAATACTGCCTACTGACGGGAGAGCGTCGGTCAGTGCTCACAGACCGTCGGGGCGGTCCCTGGCGAAGGAAAATACATGCGAACCGATACCTCGGAACGCTTTTCCGACTGACAGCCGTATCATAGTTCAATTATGGGTATCGGTGGCTCGGACATGTACCGGCAGCAGATCCTCGATCACTACAAGAACCCGCGGAACTACGGGGAGATCGAGGACCCGACGTTTACCCACATCGGCGAGAACCCGATGTGCGGCGACGAGATACGGATGGATGTCGTCCTCGACGAGAGCGAGGAGACCATCGAGCGGGTCGCCTTCCAGGGCGACGGCTGTGCCATCTCTCAGGCTTCGGCGTCGATGCTTTCACAGGAGCTAGCTGGGATGGCGGTCGAGGACCTGGAAGCGATGGACCGTGACGACATCACAGAGATGCTCGGCGTCGACATCTCGCCGATGCGGGTGAAATGTGCCGTCCTCGCCGAGAAGGTGGCCCAGGACGGAGCGGAGATCTACTTCGGCGAGAAGGACATCGACCGGACGACGACCGAAGACGACGACTGAGACGGAATCACACACCGGCAGTACGCTTTTCATTCCACTCGGGTGATAGCCCAGTCAATGCCGGAAAACGAGTGGGACCCCGACGACTACGACGGGGGACACAGCTTTGTCGCCGAGTACGGAGCGGACGTGGTCGAGTTGCTGGACGCGCAGCCGAGCGAGCGCGTCCTCGATATCGGCTGTGGCACGGGCCACCTGACGGCCGAAATCGCCGACCGGGGTGCGGCTGTGGTCGGCATCGACGCCGCCGAAGAGATGGTCGCTCAGGCTCGCGAGCAGTACCCCGACCTGACGTTCGAGGTCGCCGACGCCCGGGACTACGACCCCGGCACGTTCGACGCTGTCTTCTCGAACGCCGCACTGCACTGGATACCCAGCGACGACCACGACGCCGTGTTGTCGATGGTCGCCGAGGCCTTGGACGAAGGCGGTCGCTTCGTCGCGGAACTTGGCGGCCAGGGGAACGTCTCACAGGTCGAAACAGCGGTCCGTTCGGTACTCGCCGAACGGGGCTACGAGACCGGGAACCCGTGGTATTTCCCGAGCCTCGGCGAGTACACGTCGCGTCTCGAAGCGCACGGACTGGAGGTCACCGCAGCGTGGCTGTTTGACCGTCCGACACCGCTTGAAGGCGGTAGCGCGGGCTTGAGAGAATGGCTCGAAATGTTCGGCGATTCGGTGCTGGCTCCGGTCCCCGAACGCGACCACGGAGCCGTTCTGGACAGTATCGAGGACCGGCTGCGACCGACGTTATACGACACCGAGACTGAGACGTGGACCGTCGACTACCGGCGGCTGCGGTTCGTCGCCAGTCACTAACGAACAGTTGGCCTCTGATTCAGGCCAGGAAGACGTGCCGCGGTCGGTCAGCCAGTACGTCGCGACCCCAGTCGACCGTCTCCGAGAAGTCGTCCGAGCGGAAGAACGCCATCGCATCCTCCTGTGAGTCCCACTGGCTCGCGATGAACATGTCGTTCGCGTCGTCGTGGTTGAACAGCAGCGAGGTCTCGCGGTGGCCGTCCATCTCTTCGAGCAGGCCGCCGACAGTGTCGAACTTCTCGACGAAGTCGTCGTGGTACTCAGGCTTGACCGTGTAGAACATCCCCATCGTCCCGAACCCGTCGCCCTCGCCGTGGCGGCCGACGACACCGGACAGGTCGGTGAGGTAGTCGCTGGCGGTCTGGGCGGCGTCTTCGGTGTCCCACAGCGACGCGACAGCCGCGACATCGCCGTCGGTGTCGCCGTACACCGTCGTCTGGACGTGGGTGTCGTAGCGGTCGAACGCGCTCCGGAGGTCTGCGACTTCCTCGTCGAGCGTTTCGGCGTCAGCTTCGGAGTATACGACCAGCGCGTACACGTCCTCGCCGTGCGGTTGCCCGGCGTAGACGCCCGCCGACTCGAGCGACTCGCGGATGGACTGCGACGACTCGGCGGTCTGGGCGTCGCTGTTGGCCTCGGTTTCGCTACTCTCGGCACCCTCGCCGAGCGGGCCGCCGAGTTGCTCCTCGACGCCGTCGATATCGGACAGGAACCCGGCCGCCGTCTCGGCGGCGTCTTTCGCCGTCCAGATGCTGACGACGTAGGTCTGGCCGCTGTCGGCGCGCACGGCCGTCCGGACGTGGCGGTCGTAGTGGTCGAAACTGCTCTCGAGGTCGGACACGTCGTCGACGATGTCCTCCGCATCCGCCGAGGAGTGAAACACCAGCGCGTAGTCCCCGGCGTCGTACGCGTCGCCCTCGTGCAGCCCCAGCCGACCGAGCCGCTGTGGGGCGTCGTCGACCTCCTCGAAGTCGGCCGAGACGTCCGGCCGGCCGCCCGAGCTACCCGACGACCCCGAGTCATCCCCGTCGGACGATTCCTCCGAATGCGGATGGTCACCCTCGCTGGCGCTGCCGGGGTGGGCACCGCCGTGACTATCGGTGTCCCCGCCGGCGTGTGCTCCGGCCTGTGCGTCGCTCGCCGTCGGCTCTTCGGCGTGGCTGTGACTCGTGCCGGCATCAGCCGGCGCGTGGTCGTGTTCCGCAACGTCCGCCGGCGTCTCCGGAACCGACTCGTCGTCGGTCGGCACCCGCTGGCCGGCCAGCACGGCCGGCAACTCCGAGGGATCGAACCGCCGGCCGACGTAGAAGGGGCCGAACTCGGCGAACTGCGAGGTCGAGGGGTCAAAGCGCATCTCGGTCAGCAGCTCCTTGATGTGGCGCATGTCGTCGCTCCAGAGCGTGATGCCCCACTCCCAGTCGTCGAAGCCGATGGAGCCGGCGATCATCTGGTTCACGTCGCCGCCGTAGGTGCGGCCGATATCGCCGTGGCGTTTGATGTGGGCCGCCCGCTCCTCGAAGGACGTGTCGTACCAGTTCTGGTCGGGCTGGCGGCGCTTGCTCATCGGGTAGAAGCAGACGAACTCGTCGTCGGGCACATCGGGGTGGAGCCGGGCCTGGATGTACTGGGCCAGCCCGGAGTCGTCGTCGACCTCGCCCTCGAAGTACTCACGGGACTTCTCGGTGTAGCCTGAGGCCTCCGTCACGGAGACGTACGAGAACTCCTGTTCGGTGAAGGCGGCGAACTCCGTCTGCTCGAAGTGCCGTTCGGCCGCGTCGAGGTCGCCCATCGTCGGCCGCAGGTGGAGGATCATGATGTCCGCCTTGTGACCCATGACGGTGTACACTGCCGTCTGTCCCTCCTCGGCGTCTTCGACGGCTTCGTACGCGTCGAGGAAGCCGATCCCCTCCGAGAGCGCACGGTCGCGGACTCGCTGGGGGGCCTCGCGCCAGGCGTCCCAGTCGATACTCCGGCAATCGTGCAGCGCGTACCAGCCCTCTTCCGTGGCTGGCGGCTTTCGTTGATCCATAGATATCAGTTGCAGGTCGACAGTAAGGAAACTTCTCATGTCGTTCCGGTCCGGCGACTTCTGACCCAGCAGTTCAGGCTATGCTTTTATTAGGCTAACGTGACAGCGAATCTATGTTGTCGCATGAACAACCCAATCGATAGACGGGTCGCAACTGCCCTCCAATCATATACGGTACTTGCGGTTATCGCCATTCTCATTGGTGCCGCCGTCGTGCCGTATGCGGCGTCGGTCGCCGAGGGTGACGAACAGTACGTCGCTGTAGTGAACATCGACGAAACAATCTCCGGCTCTAGTTCACAGGACACGATACAGGAGCTCCGCGAACTCCGCAGCAACGAGTCGGTCGAAGCGGTCGTCCTCCGGGTATCGAGTCCAGGGGGAAGCGCCGCCGCCAGTGAATCGATGTATCTGGCGGTCAAGCGGCTCTCGGCCGAAAAACCGGTGTATACGAGTGTGAACCAGTACGCCGCTTCCGGCGCGTACTACACCGCGGTCCCGAGCGACCGCATCTACGTGACGCCGGCCAGTCTCGTCGGCCACGTCGGCGTCATCGGGACCGCGCCGAGCGACGGTCTGAGTTCGTCCGCCACTACTGGACCCGACAAAGCCCATCGAGGTATGACGCGCGACCAATACTACGCCAGTCTCGAATCAATGAAGCGGGCCTTCGTCGGGGCAGTCATGACCGAACGCGGTGACAGGCTCAACGTGTCCCGCGAGACTGTCGCTGAAGCGTCAGCCTATCAAGGCGGTCGCGCAGTCCAGACCGGCTATGCGGACGAAGTCGGTGGACTCGAAGCCGCGATAGCCGGCGCGGCCGAAGCCGCCGACCTCTCGGAGTATCAGGTCGTGTACCGCAACCCCGCGGACCCACGGGGGCTGTTCCTGCTCAGTGGCGGGAGTGAAGCCGGTGGGAACGCTACCGTCGCCGCCGAAGGCGCACCGTACACGTTCCAGGGCGTCGACACAGTCCACTTCCTCATGATATACGGCACGCCGGAAAATCAGCAAGTCGTCTACAACAGCAGCGCACAGGGAGGTGCCTGAAATGGCAGCCAATAGCTCAAGTACGGTCGTTCGAGCAGGATTCTTCGTCGGTATCCTCATCCTCTCGGCGGTCGTCGGCACCGTAGCAATCGGCGGTGGTGGTGGCAGTCAGGCGGCCCCCGATGTAACCCAGGTGAACGCCCCGTCGTTCAACAGCGACGAGTCCGTCGCGACGCCGGCAGCCGAGAGCGGTGACCTCTCGATGTCGGCTGACGCGTCCGGGAAGGTCGTCGTTATCGACGTCGCTCACGCCGGCGACATCGACCGCGAAGCGCTCACACCGCTCGTATCGACCCTGACCGAGAACGGAGCGACGGTACGCTACCACGTCGGTGAGCGACAGAGCGGAAGCCCGCTCAACGAGTCACTGCGTTCGGCTGACGCCTTCGTCGTTCTCGGCGCGGAACAGCGCTACACCGAGAGTGAGATGAACGGTCTGACCGCGTTCAGCGACGCAGGCGGTCGCGTGCTCTTGCTGAACGAGCCGTCACAGGCGAGTCCCGCCGGACTGGGGCTGTTCGGCCCGGTTCGCTCCGATAGCGTGACCATGCCGATGGCCCCACTGGCGAGTCAGTACGGCCTCTCGTACGGGAACGGCTACCTGTACAACATGCACGAGTACGACACCAACTACCAGAACGTCTACGCGACGCCGACGGGCGATACGGAACTCACAGAGGGCGTCGACCGAACGGTCTTCTACGCCGCGATCCCCGTTCAGGGCGGTGACACCGCACTCACGACGACGGAACAGACAACGCTCTCGAAAACCCGGCGACAGGACACGTACGGCGTCGTTGCCCGCTCGGGGAACGTCGTCACCGTCGGTGACACGAACGTATTCACACAGGAGTTCCTCTACCGGGCCGACAACGAACAGTTAGTCGGGAATCTGCTTGACTTCCTCGTCACAGGCGAGAAATCACCCGAAGACGCACCACAGCCCGCAGACTCCGGCGAGTCCGGACCTGGCGGCTCGCTCCCCGGTGCCGGAACGGGCGGTGGCGGCGCACTGCCGTCCGAGCCGGATTCAACCCCAGCGCCCGAACCGAACGAGACCATGAGGGCCGACCAGTAGGGCGTCACCGCCCGCTCTCGTCGGAGATACCGGCAGAACAGGAATAACGCAGCAATTGCCGAACCGCGGCGAGTGCAGTCAGTCGTCGATGTCGAAGACGCGGCGCAGTTCGCGCTCAATCTCGTCGACGTATTCGGAGAGCACGGCGTCGAGTTTCTCGTCGTCGACGATGATCGCCGAGAGCCGCTCGGTCGGGTTCTCCGGCAGTTCGACACTGAACTCGCCGTCCTCGTAGAACGGCTCCGACTCGTTGAGGACCTGCTGGTCGATCGCGTGGACCAGTTCTGAGTCGTACGCGTCGTTCATCCGCTCGAAGGCGTTCTTGTAGGCCTTCTGGAGCTCCGGGAAGTAGTTCGCGTACTTGTCCTCGAACTTCTCGGGGTCGAACTCTGTCATTGTCAGAACGGTACAGGGCTGGGGATAAAGATGGCCCGATGTTCATACTGTCGGCTGTACGTCTGTGACGAATTTCGCCTCCCAGGGGTGGCGACTATCCAGACATAGTTACGGCCGACAGTATCACCGTTGTATCATGCGTGCGTCCTTCTGGGGGAGATACATCGTGAGATACGCGACGAAGCAGATGCCGAAGATGCCACCCAGGACGAGAAAGACACGGATGTCCAGCCTGGCGATAGCTGCGATAATCTCTTGCAGCGTCGTCCGCGGATTCGCGAAGCCGAACGTCTCAGTGTAGGCTAGCAGGCCGGCGACGACGACGAGCGCGATATCGAACAGGCCCCGAGAGTCCATCGTGGGGTGTTCGGAGAAGCGGACGTATAGCTTTTATTGCTGATACTGGTGGCAGCGTCGTCAGTCACCCTACCGCGCTGTTTGTGACGGCTTGGTTACGATACCTGCTCGCTGATAATCTCGTCGGCCGCCTCGATGAACGCCGATTCCTCGCCGGTCGGGATAGTCGCGCCCGCCGCGATGTCGTGCCCGCCGCCATCGCCGCCGACGGCCTGGGCGGCGTCGCGCATCACGACCGAGAGGTCCACGCCTCGGCCGACCAGCGGGCCGGTCGCCCGCGAGGACACTTTCGTCTCGTCCTCGTCGGTGCTGGCAAAGGCGATGATTGGCTTGTCCGAATCGACGCCGTCGGTCCCCAGCGCCATCCCGGCGACGATGCCGACGATGGTCTCGCGGATGGCGTCACCGGCGTCGAACCACTGGACGGTCCCGGCCTGGGTGACGCCGCGCTCCTTGACGAGCGTGAGTCCCTCCGAGAGGTTCCGGCGGTGGTTCGACAGCAGTGTCCGCGCCCGCTCCAGCGGTGCGTCGCGCTCGCCGAGACAGACCGCCAGTCCCACGTCCGCTCGTTCGTAGCGGGCCGTGGCGTTCAGGAGCGTCGAGAACTCGCTCGCATCCCGGAGTTCCGTGCCGCGCGGTTCCGCAGTCAGCGTGTAGGTCGTGCCGATGAGCGTCTCGATCTTGTCCGCCGGGACGCCGCGCTCGACGGCACGCTGGACCAGCCCGCTGGCGACGGTCTGGCGCTCGTCGTCGGAGAGGTCCGCCCACGTCCGCCAGTCTCCATCGGCTTTCAGGTCCAGACCGAGGCCTTCGAGGAACCGCGTCGCGCCAGCCTGATCGTTCGAAATCCCTGGAATCGGAACTTCCGTGGCGTACTCAAGTAGCTTCGGCAGCGGTCGGGTCTGTTTGCCATACAGCGAGAGGTCGGTGCCCTCCTCCAGCACGTCGGCGGCGATGCCCTCCTCGACGAGACCGGCGTTGGCTCCGACGAGTTCCCCGCCGACGGCCTGCATGTCCCCGACTGCGCCGACGACCGCCAGCGCGGCGAGGTCGCGGTTGTCAGTCTCCCCGGTCGAGAGCGCGCGGGCAAGGACGTACGCTGCGCCTGCACCCGAGAGCTCCGACGCGCCGTTGATACCTTCGAGTAGCGGATTGAGATGCGTCTCGAAGTCGGCGTAGCCGTCGGTGTCGACGACCGCGTCGGAGTGGCAGTCGTCCGGGGCCGACGGCTGGTGATGGTCGGCAATGATCGCCTCAAAGTTGCCCGCGGCGACGTGTTCGGAGATCACGTCGAGCTGGCCGGACCCGAAGTCCGTGAACAGCACGGTGTCGTACTCCCGAGCCGCGATGCTCTCGATCTCAGCGGCGTCGAGTTGCTTCTTGAACACGGTCTCGACGGGGATGCCGGCCCGCGACAGCGCCGCGGTGGCGATGGCGGCGCTGGTCAGCCCGTCGGCGTCGATGTGGGAGGCCAGCAACACGCGGTCGGCCGCCCGGAGTCGGTCGGCGCAGGCGGCCGCGCGGTCGGCGAGCGCTGGAACGGGGCCGGTCGTAGTCATCGTACCGAGGATAGGTGCGCTCCGGCATAAAAACGTTCAGACGCGCAGTCAGTCGTCCCGGAGCGGCCTGCCCCGTCAGGCGACCTTCCGCTGGTCGCTGAGCGTGACGGTCCGGTCGGCCGTCTCGACAGTCGTCCGGATGGTTATCCAGCCGTCCGCCTGTTCGATAGCGTAGGCGTCGCGGAACGACAGGTCGACGCGCCGGGTCGTGGTGTAGGACTCGTCAGCTTCGAGCGTCCCCACGTCCTCGGAGCCCTCCCAGACCACGTCACCGTCGTCGGTGGAGTTCCCGGCGTAAATCCGCGTGTAGACGGTGATTTCCGCCACCGTACTGTTCTGCTGATTCGTCAGCGTGGAAGTCACGTCACGACAGGTCTGGCCACACTCCTCGATGGAATCGACGGTGAACGCAAACGGCGGGGTACTGGCCGCGCCGCCGTCAGTATTGGTTCCGTCCTCAGTGCTGGCAGTATCGCTATCAGGCGTCTCCGTCGGGAACTCCGAGAGGTCTTGCCCGCTGCTTTCCGCCTGGAACGGGCCGAGGCCGGCGACGAACGCGCCGCCGACACCCGCGAGCAGGAGCACGACAGCGCCGCCGACGGCGAGCAGCTTTCCGTTCATCGGTCTACGTCCCGGCCCCTGTCGCCGCCCCACTCACGCCCGAGCCGGGGCTGTCGTCGCTCCCACCGGCGAGGAACTCCTGAATCGCTTCGATGATCGTTGTCACAAAGTCAGGGACCTGATCCGGGAGACCGCCGGGCGGGCCGACGGCGTTCGTCCCGTCGTCACCGTCCACCGCGGGCGCAGCCGCGGCCGCCGCTGTGAAGAGTGTCAGCGCGAGCACCAGCGTGCCGACCGTGCGCAGTAGGGTTCGTGTCATCGTCGTCCATCGATTGATTCCGGCACCCCATCAAGTAGTCAGACGGTAAGCTCGAATAACCGCGGATTTCCGTCGTTTTAGCCGATTAACCCCGTATTAAATCGAGTAATACCCTGTTATTATAATGGCTACAGTCATACGAGGTGACATGAGTGTTGTCACGACCGAGCCGCAGTCGGTATCGCTTCGAGTTCCTGTCCGACCGGAGCAATCCCGATGAGCCTCCTCCGACGGTTCGCGTTCGCGATCCGCGCCAAACTCAACGCGCTGCTCAATCGGACATCGGACCCGGCGGCGGAGCTAGATTACTCCTACGAACAGATGCGGGACGAACTGCAGGACGTGACTCGCGGTATCGCCGACGTGACGACCCAGAAGAAACGGCTGGAGATACACCGAACCCGATTGCGGTCGAACGTCGAGAAACACGATACGCAGGCCCGGGCCGCCCTGCAGGAGGGGCGCGACGACCTCGCACGCCGAGCGCTTGAGAAGAAGCAGGTGAACGTCAGCCAGATAACGGATCTAACGGGCCAGATCGACGACTTACAGGAGACCCAGGACCGGCTGGTCGGCAAACGGGCCGAACTCAGCAGCCAGATAGAGCAGTTCCGGACGAAAAAAGAGACGATGAAAGCCCGCTATCAGGCCGCCGAGGCGTCGGCCCGAGTCTCGGAGGCGTTTACCGGCGCTGGCGACACGATGGCCGACGTGCACCGCTCCATCGAGCGCGCGACTGAGCGCACGGAGCAGATGGAGGCGCGCGCGGCCGCGCTCGAAGAACTCGAAGAAAGCGGCCAGCTCGAATCGGTACTCGACGACGGTGACTCCATCGACCAGGAACTCGACCGGCTCTCCAGCGAGCGGGCCGTCGAGAACGAACTGGCGACGCTGCGGGCCGAGATGGACGAGCGCGAGGCCGTCGAAGAGGCCGCAGAATAGCTCCGAAGAAACGCCGAAACCGCCGTCCGAGTCTCGTTACTCGTAGTGTGTCGGGGCCGCCGCCTCGACGGCCTCGCAGGCCAGCGCCTCGAAATCGGCCTGGTCGGGGACGACGTCGACCGAGATGCCGGCGTCCTCGGCCGTCTCCCGCGTCGGCTCGCCGATCGCGCCGACAGTCGCCTCGTTCAGCCCGTCGATAGCGGACTCGCGGACGCCGCGCTCCGCGGCCGCATCGAGGAAGTGCTCGACCGTGAGCGAGGAGGTAAACAGCGCCGCGTCGAGGTCCCCGCTGGCCGCCAGTTCAGCGGATTCGCCCGATTCCAGCGGTCGAACCAGCCGGTACAGCACGGTTTCGTGGACGTACGCGCCGGCCGCCTCCAGCCCGTCAGTCAGCACCGCAGAGCCGTGGTCCGACCGGGCGACTTCGACTCTTGTGCCGGCCACCGCTCCGGACAGCGTTTCGACGAGTCCCGTCGAAGAGTACTCCGCGGGGATGATGTCGACGCCGTAGCCGGCCTCGTGAAGCGCCTCGGCGGTCGACTGGCCGATGGCACACACCGTCGCCTCGCCGGGGTCCCAGCCGGCTTCGGCGGCGAGTTCGACGCCGGTCTTGCTGGTCAGGACGACGTAGTCGGCGTCAGTGCGCGGCGTGACCGGGCCGTCGTCGCCGTCACCGTCGGTGTCGCCGGCCGCCGCTGGTTCGACCGCCAGCATCGGGTCCGGGACCGGGTCGGCTCCGAGCGATTCCAGCAGTTCGACCGCGCTATCGAGGCGGTCGTCGGCAGGCCTGAAGGCAGCCACGCGGAGGCGCGGTTCCTCGCGCATCAGTACCCCTCCAGGAACTCCACCACCCGCTCGCGCTCGCCGGCCACCTCGCCGATGACGGTGATCGCGGGGGGTTCGATATCGGCCTCATCGCGGACCGAGACGATACTGTCGAGCGTCCCGGTAGCGACTTGCTGGTCCGGCCAAGTGGCACGTTCGACGAGGGCGACCGGCGTATCGGGGTCCATCCCCGTCTCGCGCAGGGCCTCGGTGTACTGCGGCAGTTTGCCGACGCCCATCAGGACGACGAGCGTGCCGCCGGTCGCGGCCAGGGCCTCCCAGTCGACGGCCGATTCGTCCTTCGTTGGGTCCTCGTGGCCCGTGACGAAGGAGACCGAGGAGGTGTAGTCCCGATGCGTGACCGGAATCCCGGCGGCTTCGGGGCCGGCGATAGCGCTCGTAATTCCCGGAACGATCTCGACGGGAATTCCGTTCTCCGCGAGATGGGCCAGTTCTTCGCCGCCGCGGCCAAACACCATCGAGTCGCCGCCTTTCAGTCGGACAACGGTGTTACCCTCCTCGGCGAGTTCGACCAGTCGGGCGTTAGTGTACTCCTGGGGCGTCCACTCGCCGCCGGCGCGTTTGCCCACGTCTTCGCGTTTCTCCTCGGGGATCATCCCGATGATTTCGGGGCCGGGGAGCTTGTCGTGTAGCACCACGTCAGCCTCCTCCAGCAGGCGCTTTGCCTTGACTGTCAGCAGGTCTGGGTCGCCGGGGCCGGAACCGACCAGATACACCTTGCCGGGCGCGGCGTCCGTCATTCCTCGTCTTCCTCCCGTGCCGTCGCGGCGTCGTCGTCGGCGCCCGTCGAGTCCCGCTTGGCCTCGGCGATGAGATCGTCAGCACCCTGCTCGGCGAGTTCCGCCGCGAGGTCCTGTGCCGCGTCGATATGGTACTCGGCCGGAATGTCACGGCCGACCGACACCTCCTCCGTCCCGTCCTGTGAGAGTACGCGCACCCGCGTGTGGACGACACCGCCTTCCAGGTGGGCGTGGACGCCGATGGGCGCGACACAGCCGCCGCCGAGCTCTTCGAGAATCGTCCGTTCGACGGTCGTCTCGACGCGCGTCTGGGGGTCGTCCAGCCGGTCTTTGATGTCCAGCGCGAGGTCGCCGTCGACGGCGGTCACCGCCAGCGCGCCCTGCCCCGGGGCCGGCACGAACCGGTCTGGGTCGAGGTCGGACATGCCGACGTAACGCGTGAGGCCGGCCCGGTGGAGGCCGGCCTTCGCCAGCACGATGGCGTCGTACTCGACGTCCGGGTCCCGCTCCATCGCCCGCCGTTCGAACTCGGTGAGGTCGTCGAACCACTCCTCGACCGTGCGGTCGTAGGGGTGTTCCTCTTCCTCGTCGGCGTCGGAGTCAGCGTCGTCCCCGTCGCCGGCTTCGCCCTCGTGTTCCTGTTCGGCCTCGTGGCGCTCCTGGTGTTCCTGCTGGAGCGACGGGGCCAGCAGCTTCGCGATGCGCGTGTCGACGTTGCCCCGGAGCGGTTCGACGGTGAGGTCGTCGCGCTCGGCGAGCAACTGTGCCTTGCGTCGCAGGCTCGACGTGCCGACGGTCGCGCCTTCCGGCAGTTCATCGAGCGAGCGGCCGTCCGGCGTCACCAGCACGTCCTCGGCGGCGGCCCGCTCGGGGACCGCCGCGACGACGAGGCGCTCGGGCCGTTCGGTCGGCATGTCCTTCATCGAGTGGACCGCCGCGTCGAGTTCGCC
>NZ_WPCB01000031.1:0-38615 GCF_009741785.1 Haloarcula sp. CBA1122 | reverse complement strand
CAACGAACAGGTGCGCGTACTGGTTTCGAACTTCTAACCATGACTGAACGGATATTCCACGGACGCCGAGACGCGGCGGCTGGCCAGCGGGGTCGGCCATGACCTGGTCGGGCCGAACGCGACCGCGGCGAACGGCAGGGGCGATCCTCGTCGCGCTCGCCTCGACGGCCGCGATAGCCGCAGCCCCGACGCCACCCGGACTCGACATCGCCGCCCAGTACGCGCTGGCGACCATGGCGTTTGCGGCGATTCTCTGGGTCACGGACGCCCTGCCGCTCCCGGTAACGGCGCTGCTGATACCGGTGTTGCTGACAGTGTTCGGTATCTACACCGAGATGGAGGCCGCGCTATCGGGCTTTGCCGACCCGCTCATCTACCTGTTCGTGGCGGGGTTCATGCTCGCGAAGGCACTCCAGACCCACAACATCGACCGCCGGATCGCCCTGCACCTCATTGGCTGGATGGGGCGGTCGCCGCGGCTGCTCATCCTGGCAATCATGGTCGCGACGGCGTTTCTCTCGATGTGGGTGTCGAACACGGCGACGACGGCGATGATGACGCCCGTCGCACTGGGTGTGCTTGCTGAGGTCGTCGGCCGAGATGTCCCCGACGGCGAGGCGTCGAACATGCGAATCGCGACCTTGCTCGGCACGGCCTACGCAGCGAGCGTCGGCGGGGTTGGCACCCTCATCGGTACGCCGCCAAACGTCGTCGCCGTGGCGTTTCTCGACAGGCTCATCGGCGTCGAGATATCGTTCGTACAGTGGCTGGCCGTCGGGCTCCCCATCGTCGTGTTGACCCTCCCGCTGACGTGGTACGTCCTGACGTTCTGGCTGTACCCCCCGGAGGTCGAGGACGTGAGTGGGGCAAAAGCGCAGGCGAACACGTACCTCGAAGAGGAGGGGCCACTGTCCGAAAGCGGCCGGCGCGCGGCGTATATTTTTGCGGCTACGGCGGGCCTGTGGATTCTCGGCGGGCTCGGGTTCCTGTTCGAGGGACTCCTCCCTGGACCGGTGTTCGTGACGCTGTTCGGCGGCACGGGCGAGACAGTGTTCGGTCTGACGGGCCACCGCGGCGTCCTGTACCTCGTGGTGGTCGGACTGCTCGCTATCCCGGCACTCGTCCTCTCGGGGGCTGACGACTGGGAGAACCTGGTCGACATCGATTGGGGTACCATCATCCTGTTCGGCGGCGGCATCTCGCTGGCGGACGCGCTGGCCGAAACCGAGGCGACGACGTGGCTCGCACGCACTGTCTTCGACACGCTGGTCGGCGCGCCGCTGGTCCTCGTCGTGCTCGCCGTCGTCGTCTTCACCGTGCTGGTGACGGAACTGTCCTCGAACACGGCGACGACGACGATACTCGCCCCGGTCCTCATCGGCCTCGGAAGTGTGCTCGCTGGAACACTCGGCGTCGAACCGGTACAGGCAGCCGTCACGCTGACCGTTACCGGGGCTGTCGCGGCGAGTTTCGCGTTCGCGCTCCCCGTCGCCACCCCGCCGAACGCTATCGTCTTCGGCAGCGGCCACCTGGAGCAACGGGACATGATTCGGGCCGGCGTCGTACTGAACGTCCTGATGACGCTCGTGTTGACGGCACTCGTCCTCGTTTCCTTCGCGGTCCTCTGGCCCCGCGTACTCTGGTAGGCCGGTCTGCGGTGTCGATTGTTCTTGAGGACGTACTTCTACGTATACGTCCTACCTCGCCACACTATCCTTAACATTTAATAGGGTATGTCACAACGGAACGTACAGGCCGTGTATCATTGATACACGGGCGTAAACCGACCTATGACTGGAAAACAAGACCGACGCGCGTTTCTGAAGGTGGCAGGAAGTACAGGTGTCCTCGGACTGACCGGCCTCGCTGGCTGTTCCGGTGACGGTGGCGACGGTAGTAGTGACGGGGGCGATGGCGGTGGTGGCGGTGACGGTAGTGACGGCGGGTCCACCGGGGATAGCGATGGCGGGATGAACGTCATCAAGCTCGGCGGTTCGATGAGTCTCACTGGGGACAACGCCGACCTCGGCCAGCTGTATAAAGACGCCTACGAGCTGACCATCCAGCGCATTAATGAGTCCGGCGGGGTTGAGGCCGGGGACGGCAACACCTACGAACTGGAGATGATTCTCCGTGACGACGGGACAGACGCCTCCCAGTCGAAGTCTATCTACCAGGAACTCATCGACCGCGAGGGCATCGACTACCTGCTCGGACCGTACTCCAGTACGGTGACCCTGCCCGCCAGCGCCGTGGCCGCACAGAACCAGAAGCCGATGGTCGAGGGCGGCGGTGCGAGCCCGGAGATATTCGCACAGGGCAACGAGTGGATCTTCGGCCTCCTGCCGACGGCGAACAAGTACGCCAAGAGCTACATCGACATGTGCCTCGCACAGGACTCGACGCCGGAGTCCATCGCGATCCTCGCGGAAGACGGCACGTTCAGCCAGTCGACCGCGGAGGGCGCACGTAACAAAATCAGCAACACGGATTTGGAACTGGTTGTCGACCAGACGTTCCCCTCGGACACGTCGGACCTCTCGACCAACCTCGGAAAGGTTCGGGACAGCGAGGCCGACATCCTCCTGCTGTGTGCCCACCAGAAGCACAACATCATCCTGGCCAACCAGATGGAGAGCCAGGACGTCAACGTCGACGCAGCGATGGGGACCGTCGGAAGCCTCAACGAATCGTTCAAAGACGAGGCCGGCGCGAACGGCGACTACATGTACGGGCCGTCCTCGTGGGCAGTCAACGCCGATTTCGACGACCCGGTGTATGGCAAGACCGGGGACTTTGTCTCGGCCATCGAAGAGAACTACGACTACACGCCGGACTACCACAGTGCGGCCGGTGAAGCCGTCATCCTCACGTACATGAACGCCTTCCAGAACGTCGACGAACTCAACCCGACGGCGGTCCGGGACCACATTCGACAGGCCGAGTTCTCGACGGTGTACGGCACCGTCGCCTTCGACGACAGCGGCGTCATCGACAAGAACATGCTGGTCTACCAGTGGCAGCCCGAGTCCGACCTCCAGATAGTGTACCCGGACAACGTGGCGCAGTCCGATCCGGTGTACCCGATGCCTGACTGGAGCGAGCGCTGAGAGCGATGGCTGCCACCCAATTCGTCGTCAACGGCCTGCTGGTCGGGGCACTGTTTGCAGGCGTGGCGGTCGGATTCGCGCTCATCTGGGGCGTCGTCGACATCATCAACCTCGCCCACGGCGAGATGGTGATGCTCGGTGGATACACCTCCTACTGGATGCTAACCCTGGTCACCGGGAACGCGGAGGGGTCGCCGCTCCTGTTCCTGGCGACCATCCCGGTCGCCATCGCCGTGCTGTTCGGCATCGGGTACGCGCTCCAGCGGACGCTGGTGTCGCGGGTCATCGGGACCGACATCTTCCTCACGCTATTGGTGACCTTCGGCGCGAGCATCGCCATCCAGCAACTGGCGATACAGGCGTGGTCGGCGAACCCGCGGTCCATTCAGGTCAGCTTCGCGGACCCGTCGGTGAACCTCGCTGGCATCGTCGTCCCCAAGATGAAACTCGTCGCCTTCGCGGGCGCGCTCGTTCTCACCGCGCTCATGTACGTGTTCCTCCAGAAAACGCGGACCGGACGAGCGATACGGGCCGTCTCGCAGAACCCCGAGGCCGCGGCGCTGGTCGGCATCGACGTCGAACACACCCGCGCGGTGACCTTCGGCGTCTCATCGGCTATTGCCGGCGGTATCGGCGCGTTCATCGCCGTCATCCTGAACATCCAGCCACAGATGGGGCTCATCTACACGCTCAAGAGCTTCATCATCGTGGTGTTTGGCGGCGTCGGGAGCATCCCCGGCGCACTCATCGGGGGCCTGTTGCTCGGGTCGGTCGAGGAACTGGTCGCAGGCTTTATTTCCTCTCAGTGGACGCTCGCTGTGAGCTTCTCGCTGCTCATCCTCTTGCTCATCCTCAAACCGAGGGGTCTGTTCGGCCAGGGGGCTGAACAATGAGCACGACCGACGAGGATTCGAGCGGCGTCCTGCGGTCGATCCTCCCGCCGGAACAGGTCGATCGGTTCCTCGGGACCTGTGACGACTACGGCTGGGCGCTCCTCGGTCTTGGGACGCTGATTGCGGCTTCGTTCCCCGTGCTCGGACTGGAGGGCGGCTACTTCATGACAGTGCTGTCCGAGATGTTCCTGTTCGCCATCCTGGCGCTGTCCTGGGACATCGTCGGCGGACAGACCGGCTATCCCAGTTTCGGAAACATGGCCTTCTTCGGTATCGGGGCGTACGCGACGGCTATCCTGACGAAAGACTTCGCTGTCGCGTTCCCGGTCGCGTTCCTGCTGGCCGGCTTGCTCGCCGTCACCTTCGCAGCCATCATCGGCATCGTCGTGCTCCGACTCCGCGGCCACTACTTCGCCATCGCGACGCTGGGCGTCCTGCTGGTCGCCCAGCAGGTCTCTCGCATCCTCGACATCACCGGTGGCGCCAGCGGGAAGATACTGCTGGAGACGCCCTCGGCCGAGACCTTCTACTACCTGTTCCTGGGCGTCCTCGTGGTCGAGATGGCGCTCGTCTACTACCTCTCCGGGACGCGCTTTGGCTTCGTCCTGAACGCCATCCGGGACGACGAGGAGAAGGCCACAGCGATGGGGTTCAACACCACGTACTACAAGACGGCCGCGTGGATGCTGGCCGGCCTGTTCACGGGCTTTGCCGGTGCGGCGTACAGCCTGTTCAACACGTTCATCGACCCCCAGACGGCCTACAACGGCGCGTGGAACGTGGAACTCATCGCGATGGCGCTGCTTGGCGGGTCCGGTACCGTTGCCGGCCCCGTCATCGGTGCGTTCGGCCTCCACACCATCATCGAACTCGTGGAGACGTACGCCGTCGGGTGGCAGCTGGTCCTGCTTGGTGGAGCCGTCATCGTCACGGTCATTGGCTTCCCCAAGGGGGTCGTCGGAACGCTCAGCGAATACGCCAGCCAGATGGACTACTACAAGCACGGCGGCATGGCCGCCACGGACACTGACGACCAGGAGGTGAACGCCGATGAGTAAAGCGGACAGCGGTTCGACAGCTGTCACGGACAGCGACCGTGCGGTGTTGCGGACCGACGGCGTCACGAAGCGCTTCGGCGGCCTGACCGCCGTCGACAACGTGGACATCGAGATCCACAGTGGCGAAATCGTCGGCCTCATCGGGCCGAACGGTGCCGGCAAGTCCACGCTGTTCAACTGTATCACCGGGACGCTGACGCCCGACGAGGGCCGGGTCTACCTCCAGGGCGAGGACGTGACGGACTGGCCCGAGCACAAGATCGCGCGGGCCGGCCTGGGGCGCATGTTCCAGGAAACCCGGATCTTCGGCGACATGACCGTCCGCGAGAACCTGCTGCTTGCGGCCCAGGAGGGCGGCGCGAACGTCGGTAGTCTCCTGCGCCGCCCGGATAGCTCGCTGCTCTCCCGGACGGACGAACTGCTTGACTACGTTGACCTCGGGGGGCTATCGGAGACCCGCGCCGGACGGATGAGCTTCGGCCAACAGAAGCTACTGGAGTTCGCCATGGAGCTGATGTCGGAGCCCGAAATCCTGCTGATGGACGAACCGGCAGGCGGCATCAACCCCTCGATGCTGGGGAACCTCATCGAGTACATCCGTAACGCCAACGAGGAGCAGGAGTCGACCATCTTCCTCATCGAACACAACATGGACTTCGTCATGGACATCGCCGACCGCATCTACGTCCTGGCCCACGGCGAGCGCATCGCCAACGGGACGCCCGAAGAGATTCAGAACGACCAGCGCGTACTCGACGCGTACCTCGGGAGGGAGTGAGTATGGCATCAACACCAGACGCAACGAGCGACCCGACCGAGGACCCGGTGCTCCGGATGGAAAACGTCACGGCCGGCTACGGCAACACCACCGTGTTGCACGACGTGAGCATCGCCGTCGAGGACGAACAGGTCGCCTGCCTTATCGGTCCGAACGGCTCCGGGAAGTCCACCCTCATGAAGAGCATCTACGGGTTCGCGGATGTCCAGTCCGGGACGGTGTCGTTCCGCGGCCAGGAGATCACCGGCCGGTCGCCCCAGCAGAACCTCGCCAACGGGATGAGCTACGTCCTGCAGGACGCCAGCGTCTTTCCGGGGATGAGTGTCCACGAGAACATGCTGATGGGCGGCTACGTGTTCAACGACGACGACCGCGCCGCTGCCCGCGCCGAGGAACTGTACGAGGAGTTCCCAGTGCTCGCCGACCTCCGGAGCCAGTCAGCCGGTACTCTCTCGGGCGGCCAGCGTCGCCTGCTGGAATTGGCCCGCGCGCTGATGGTCGAACCGGACGTGATGATGCTCGACGAGCCGTCTATCGGACTCGAGCCGCGGTTCATCGACGACGTATTCGAGCGCATCGAGCAACTCAACGACCTCGGAACGACCATCCTGCTCGTCGAACAGAACGCTGAAAAGGGCCTCTCTATCGCCGACCGCGGCTTCGTGCTCGCGAGCGGGGAAATCAAGTTCACCGGCACGGGGACCGAACTGCTTAACGACGAGGAAGTCGGACGCTTGTATCTAGGAGGGTAAAATATGTACACGATACTCGTCCCCGTCGACGCCGATGAGGACCGCGCCCGCGGCCAGGCCGCCTTCGTCGCGGAGCTACCGGCTGCTGAGACCGACGTCGAGGCCGTGATCACGCACGCACTGACCAAGGAAGAGGCGGAAGCGCCCGAGGAGATACGCAACGTCGAGCGAATCTCGACAGTGCGCCTCGTGCGTGACTACCTCGAAGACCACGACGTCGATGTCCAGCTGGCTGAGGGTCAGCAGCCGCCTGCGGACGGCATCATCGATCTGGCCGAGGAGTTCGACGTCGACCAGATCGTCATGGGGTCCAGAAAGCGGTCGCCGACCGGCAAGGCCGTGTTCGGGAGCGTCTCCCAGCAGGTCCTGCTCGAGGCGGATGACCCGGTCACCGTCGTCGGGTCCCGAGCGGAGTGAGAACGTCCCTCTCGGTGGTCCCGATTCGCAATCCTTATTGCGGTTATGCGTCCAACAACTGATGTACGCGAGCACGGCGCCGGTGTAGCTCAGACTGGCAGAGCGAATCCTTCGTAAGGATTAGGCCGAGGGTTCAAATCCCTCCACCGGCTTTCTGCAAGGAACGAACGTGACGAGCGAAAGCTAATGTGGAATTTGAAGCAGGGAAGAGCGTTGTTCCGTCCATGGTTCAGAATCTCCACCGGCTTCCCTTTTCGAATGCCGTTCTGCGAGTTAGCCGCGTTCTCTACCGAAGACGACTTGTCGGCAGCCGTAGGTGTTGCGTCGCTATCCCGACGGTGCTCCGTGAGCCGCATAAAAACGACCCTCATCAGTGACGCGATACGGCGACGGACTGCTGGACGGTACTTCTAGCTGTAAACGATGGGCACACAGTACGGATTACCGGCGGGTACTGCGGTGTACGGTCGAGAGCGGCACGACAGACACACTTGCGGACAGTTAGACGGAGTGTGGGTCTGATGGATTTCAGAAACGCCTGGCATCGCGCCACCGACGAAGACGTCTGTTGCATCGCCTGCGGTGAAACGGTCGCCCGGTCGGATGCCCGGGAATACGACAAGTACGGGGACCGCTGGAACCGCGACGGCAAGTCCTTCGAGTACCTGTGCAAGCCCTGCTACAAGGAGTGCTGGCACGTCGACCGGAGCGGGCTGGAAGACCGACTCGAAGCGGCCGGTGCCGGGACCGTGAGCCGGGACGCGTTTCTCAGGTGCTATCACGACCTGGCCGAGGACGCGGAACAGACTCGCGCCGACGGTTGGTGAGCCGAAAGAAGGGTGCCCTGTCCGGCGATACGACACCGCAACACAGGCCATTCAGGGCGTGATGACTGCCCGACCGTCGATCTCTCGGTCTTCGAGCATCTGTGCGACGGTGTTTACCTCGCCCAGGTCGTACTGGGTCGTGTGCAGGTCGACCGCGCCGCGCTCGACAAGCGCGACCAGTTCCTGCAGCTCGGTGTACTGGCCGACGATGTTGCCCTGATAGGCGAACTCGCCGTTTACGAGCGCCTGTGCGGGTTCGTGGATGTGGCCGCCGTAGCCGATGATGTGGTGGTCGCCGCCGGCGGCACAGATATCGGGCGCGAGCGCCGTCGTCTCGTCGGCCCCGACGAAATCGAGCACCTGCGCCGCGCCGACGCCGTCGCTGATGGCCTCGACCTCGCTGGCGACGTCTTCGCTTTCGGGGTCGATGGTGTAGTGTGCGCCGAGGTCGTCAGCGAGGTCGCGGGCGGACTGCTTGATGTCGACGGCGACGAGGTCGGCGGCACACATCGCGTCGAGACACTGGAGACCGATGTGTCCGAGCCCGCCGATACCGATGACGACCGCAGTGTCGCCCGGATTGAGTCCGTCGACGGCTTTCTTCGCCGCATGGTAGGCCGTGATACCGGCGTCGGCGTGCGGGGCGATGTCGGCCGGGTCGACGCCCTCGGGCAGCGGGATGACCGACCGGTCGCTGGTCAGTAGCTGGTCGGCGAAGCCGCCGTCGGTCGTCAGGCCGTTGAACGCGTCGTTCTCGCAGTACATCGTCTCACCTTGCCGGCACGGTCGGCAGGTGCCACAGGTCTGGACCGGATGACAGATGACCTGGTCGCCTTCCGAGACGATATCGACGTCGTCGCCGGTCTCGACGACTGTCCCGGCGTTCTCGTGGCCCAGCGTCATCGGGAGGTCCTGCGGGACGTACTGGTCCCACATCCCCTCGATGATGTGATTGTCAGTCTGGCACCAGCCGGCCCCTTCGACCTCGACGATGACGTCGTCCCCCGACGCGACCTGTGGTGCGTCCACCTCGTCTATCGAAAGCCCGTTCGACATGTCGTGCGTGTACTCGTGGAGTCTGGCTGCGCGCATCGTTCTGTATCCGGGCGAAACGACATTAAACATCCATTATAAAATATCATATATATTGTAGTATCGCCCATCCCACTGTCTGAGAAGAGTATCAGCCACCCGGCCAGCGTCTGTAGACTCCGAATCCGGGTGCAAGGAACGATGCGTGTGGTGACGCCCTCAGCTACACAGACTACGGCTGTCATCTCGTGGAGAATATTGCTACCCCGAGGTAGCGAGTATCTTCAGGGAGGTACAGCCGACAGTCTCAGTCCCGACTGGCCAGCAGTGCGGCCCCGAGCAGCGCCACGACGGCGACGGGAATCCCCATTCCGGGGCCGAAGGCCGACGACGGTGCGGGGCTGGTCGCGCGGATCGGTTCCTCGACCGGTTCGTCAGCCTCGTACTCCCAGACAGCGGTCTCGTTCCGAACGATATCAGCGTTCGAGGACGAGACGTCGGCGGGCATCGTCAGCTGGTACTCGACTGCGACGCCATCGCCGAAGGCCACGTCGGTATCCTCGTTCGCAGTGACGAACGTCCGGTCTTCGTACGTGACGTTGCCCCCGCTAGCGTTGACCGACACGTCGCTTTCCGGGCCGGGGTTCCAGTCCGTGAACGTCATCGAGAGCGTGACGTTCTCACCCTCAAGCTCTTGTTCGTACGTGTGATTCGCCATCCGACTGGTGTTCACGTCGGCCAGGAGATATCCTTCAACCGAGTCATAGCCCTCTTGCTGGGCCTGGCTCTGGAGGCCGTCGTACACCGACGGGGACATGTCGAGAGTCAGGTCGTACTCCGAAACTGTGCCGTCTCCGGCCACTGTCGAGTCAACCGTCGCCGTCACACAGCCGGAGAGGACGACGAGGGCAGCGAGACCGATCGCAGGGACAATCCGATTCATACCTCACCGAATCGGGTCAGATGGGATAAGCCTTGTTACCGGGGCCGATTCGGCTCAATGTGTGAGGACCAGTAGCTGGTCGTCAGTCCGAACCAGACAGAAGGGGGACCCGGGGTCTCCGAAAGTGTTCGTCCGCTTTTCGCTGACAAAGAGCGTCTCGAACTCGTTGCCACAGGCCGGACAGGCGAACCCCTTCCGGTTTGACAGCGTCATCGTCCCGCGGTCGTCTTTCAGCAGCTTGAGCCCGTGTCGGTACTCGTGGACGTCGAAGCTCCCGCTGACGTCTAGCCGGTCCATGCGTGTGAAACGAGTGTCGGCCGTCTAAAACTCGTCGGCGATCTACACCAGGTTCGCGCCCATGTAGAGCACGACGACGAGGAAGATCCAGACGATGTCGACGAAGTGCCAGTACATCGACGCTGTCGAGACGGAGGTGTGCCGTTCAGCCGAGTACTGACCGTAGTACGCGCGGACGAAGACGATACCCAGAAGCACGGCCCCCATCGTGACGTGGAGGCCGTGGAGTCCCGTCAGACCGTAGAAGGCGGAGCCGTAGATGCCGCCACCGATGCTGAAGCCCTTGTGCACGATGAACTCGTAGTACTCGTACACCTGCCCGCCGATGAAGACGATGCCCAGCAGCAGCGTCGCGCCCAGCAGCTTCAGGAACCGGCTTCGGTTTCCGTTCCGGAGCGCGATGTGGCTGTAGTGAAGCGTCACCGAGCTGGCGATCAGAATCAGCGTGTTGACGATCACCAGCGAGCCGAACACCTCTGGCACTGCCGCCTGCGCCCAGACTTCGCCGCCACGCACGATGAAGTAGTACACGAAGCCAGCGCCGAAGGTGGCGATTTCGCTCCCAAGGAACAACAGCATCGCGAACTTCAGCGTCTTGTCTGAGTGGTAGTCCGTCCCGCGCTCCCAGAAGTCCGAGACGAAGGCGTGGTACAGCCAGCCGTAGATGCCGACGAGGAAGAGGCCGACACTCCCGGCCATCGCTCCCGCCCCGACCGTCTGGCTGACAAGTGCGTTCTCGCCCATCGAAAGCACGAGCAGGGCCGCGCTGACGTAGATGCCCGAACCACCGATCGCCGTCACAAAGGGCCACCAGCTGGCCTCGCCGAACCCGTGGGGCCAGTCCTCCGTCGCCGGGAGGTGGTGCTCCCCGTGCCCGTCGTCCGCGTGTTCATCGGAGACACTCATACTAGGGCCCTTGCGAACGGAATACTAAAAGCCCATCCAATTCACTGCGGATTGGTCCGGTTCCGTCTCTGAATGGCCCGCCGGCATCCCGGAAGCTACACGGGGGCGAAGGCCCAACTGCCGACGATGACATCTGGGAGGCGTCGTACGGTCGCGCTGGTGGTGTGTGGGCTGGGCTGGCTGGCCGCGACGGGAACAGCGAGCGCACACGGCGGCAGTCTCGCCGGCGGCGGGCGCGAATCGCTGACGATACCGACGTGGCTCTTCCTGAGTACCGGTGGTGCGGCCGTCGGCGCGTCGTTCCTGCTGGCCTCGTTCGTCACCGACCGGGCGTTCGTCGAGCGCATCCACGACTGGGGGCGGCCGCTGTCGGGCGACTACGAGCGTGTCCTAAAGCTCGCCGGCCAACTCCTCGGGCTCGCCGGACTCGCCGCGGTGTTCGTCGTCGGCTTCCTCGGACCGACGAACGCCCGGACGAACCTCGCGATACTGCTCGTCTGGGTCGGCTGGTGGGCCGGGCTGGCGATGACGACATACCTCCTGGGCAACGCCTGGGCGACGCTCAATCCGTTCAAGACGCTCGCCGACCTCCTCCCGACGCTCGACCGCCCCTACCCGGCCCGCGTCGGATCGTGGCCCGCCGTCGGCGGCCTGCTCGTGCTGGTGTGGCTGGAAGTCGTCAGCCCGCTCGCCGACCAGCCGCGACTGCTCGCGTCGGTCGTCGCCGGCTACTCGGTGCTGACGCTCGCGGGCGCGCTCGTGTTCGGACCCGAGGACTGGTTCGCTCACGCCGACCCGGTGGAGCGGGTGTTCCGCTACTACGGTCGCTTTGCGCCCATCGGCCGCGACGAGGGGGGACTCCGACTTCGGCTCTCCGGAATGGACCTCTCGACGCCGCGGCTGGTCGACGGCCCCGACGAGGTGGCGTTCGTGGTCGCCCTGCTGTGGGTCACGACCTACGACGGGCTGGTCACGACGCCGGCCTGGCGGGACCTGACGACACCACTCGTCGATGCCGGCGTCCCGCCGCACCTCCTGTATCCGGTCGCGCTCGGGATCGGCTTCGCCGGCTTCCTCGGCGTGTATCGACTCGCGGTCCGGCTCTCCCGTGATATGTCGGACACGTATCTGGCTCCGGCAGTGCTCGCACAGCGGTTCGCGCCGCCGCTCGTCGCTATCGCCGTCGGCTACCACTTCGCGCACTACCTCGGGTACTTCCTCGTACTCGCACCTTCGCTGGCCGTCGCGCTCACGTCGCCGTTCGCGGACCCGGCAGTAGTGCCGACCATCGAACTACCGGATTGGTTCGGCGCGATTGCGCTCGCGTCGGTCATCGTCGGTCATCTGGTCGCTATCTGGGTGGCCCACGCCGCCGCGTACGACCTGTTTCCCGCACGACTACAGGCGATTCGGTCGCAGTACCCCTTCATCGCGGTCATGGTGTTCTACACGATGACAAGCCTCTGGGTCGTCTCTCAGCCGGAGGTGGCACTCCCCCATCTATGACTGACACAGCAACCCAGACGGCGGCTGATACGGCAGCGACAAGCACCGATGACGGAGCAGCCTACGACGTCCCGGCCGACGCCACGGCCTACACCTGTGCGTACTGCGGCCGGCCGTTCGCCCGCGAGTCATGGCTCGCGCTCCACCGCGGTCTGGCCCATCCCAACGAACTCGACGACGCGGAGATCGAGGCCTTCCGGGCGGCTCACGACGACGAGGAGGAGTCGCTTTCGACGTTCCGACTCCAGGCGCTGGGCGCGCTTGTGCTCATCTACTTCGGTCTCCTGATGATCTACGCGCTCGTGTGAGCTCCACTCGGCCTGGTGACCGCACCGACAACGGGCGGGAAGCGAAGCGTTGATGGGTCGGAGGCGACCAAACAGTGGGTATGGACCTTCGCGTTATCGACAAATCCGACACGGAACTCTCTATCGAAATCGCCGGTGAGGACCACACGTTCATGAACGTCATCAAGGGGGCGCTACTGGAGACAGAAGGCGTCACGGCGGCGACCTACGACGTGAACCCGGAACAGTCCGGTGGCCAGACGGACCCGGTCCTGACCATCAAAACTGAGGATGGCGTCGACGCGCTCGAAGCTCTCGAAGACGGGACTGACGCCGTCATCGAGAAGGCGGACAACTTCACTGACGCGTTCGAAGCCGCCGCGTAGTTCTAACAGAGTACGTACGTGACGAACACGCGTTCGTCCGGACCGACGTGGATATCGAGGCCGATCAGTCCGGCGTCCGACGTCCGAAGCCTGTTACCTCGCTCGATGTAACTGTCGACGAGCGCGGTCGCCAGCGCCGTCTCGTTCCCGAACTGGTCGAGTGACTGTGGCGTCCGGTCGTAGGCCACCTCGTAGCTGACCACGACTGGGCGGTCACAGGGGAGCGGGAACCGGGATACTCCCTCTCGCGTGGGCCGCTCCGCGTTGTCGTATCGCGCATCGACGCGGCCCTTGTTGTAGTAGGCCGCGGCGTCGTCGATGGTCGCGTTCCGCGAGACCGTTCCACCGCCGACGCCCGACCGCCGGACGTGTACACGTCGACGTAGGTGTCCTCGACCTCGGCGAGCGAGAGCGAGTCGACGGTGTCGCCGCTGCCGGCAGGGGACGCGATCGACGGTGGGCCGGTGGGAGTTTCGGCGGCAAAGCCCGGCAACGTGATACCGCCCACAGCAGCGAGCACGATGAGGCCGAGCAGCAGTGCCACGGCGGCGTAGCCGATCGCGTACTTCGTTTCGAGCACGTCCAGCCAGCCGGTCTGTATCTCATCGAGCGGATCGTCCTCCGGCGGTCCCGTCCGCCGCTCGAAGTTACTCCCGCCACAGCGTTTGCACGGCGGGGAGTTCTTCTGGTGCTGGCGACCGCAGTCCAGACAGACCCACCTGGGCCCGCCTTCGACGACCGCTTCGTTGACCTGCGTCACGGCCTCCTCGAAGGAGCCGTGCCCGCAGTTGTCACACGGCGGGTCGTCCTCCTCGTGGGGTTTGCCACACCATTCACACCGCCATTTCATTGTTGATTCTCCGTGTTGGGCGAATAAAACCTGCCCGATGCCAGGCCACAGTGCTGCGGTTCCGGGGAGACGTTCCCCCACGGTCGCTCAGTCGTGGGCTGACTCATCGGGGCCGTTCGACCCCGTTGACGCCTGCTTCCAGGGACCGGGGTGAGCATGGCCGCTGGCAGCGAGAACCGATATCGAACGCCGGGACGCGGGGAAAACCGAGGCGTCCGAGGCGACAGAAGAACTGCGTCATACAGAGATAATGACAGGAGTGGGTATTTAATATTGCTACCCTAAGTCGGAGATGCGTTACAGTCGGACCGGAATCCCCTTGCTGTCCAGATACTCTTTCGTCTCCTCGATGGAGTACTCGCCGAAGTGGAAGATAGAGGCCGCCAGTCCGGCGTCCGCGCCGGCGTCGACGAACACTTCCTCCATATCAGCGGGGCTACCACAGCCCGAAGAGGCGATGACCGGGGTCGAGACGGTGTCACAGACGGCCTGCATCAGCGGGATATCGTAGCCGTCCTTGGTTCCGTCGGCGTCGATGGAGTTGACGAACAATTCGCCGGCGCCGCGCTCTTCGGCCTCTGTGGCCCACTCGACGACGTCCAGTCCGGTCCCTTCGCGGCCGCCCTTGACGGTGCATTCGAACCAGCAGGACTCGCCGTTGACCTCGGTGTAGTGCTCACCTTCCGAATCGAAGCGACGGCGAGCGTCGACGGAGATGACGATACACTGGCTCCCGAAGGCTGCCGCGCCCTCATTGATGAGGTCGGGTTCGGCGATAGCCCCGGAGTTGATCGAGACCTTATCGGCACCGGCCCGGAGCGTCTCTTTGATGTCAGCACGGGTACGGATACCCCCGCCGACGGTCAGCGGGATGAACACCTCGTCGGCCACGGCCGAGACCGTATCGAGCATCGTCTCGCGACCCTCGGCGGAGGCGGTGATGTCCAGAAAGACGAACTCGTCAGCGCCGGACTCGTTGTAGGCTTTGGCCATCTCCACCGGGTCACCGGTGTACTCTAGGTCCTCGAAGTTGACTCCCGTGTACACCGCTGCGTCCCCGTTCTCGTCCACGTCCACGTCGATGCAGGGGATAATCCGTTTCGTGAGCGTCATTAGATACCGTTAGGTTCGCAACACCGCCGTTTGACCGTTTCGACTGGTGCAAGTGTCTGGCCGAGCACGCAGTGACAATCCGACAGCTACACGTACGACGCACCAGAACCACCGCTTATGGCAGACGACCACCACGAGGAGGACCGGCCGGATTACGACCCCGAACACGTCGAACTGCCCGCGCGAGAACCGCCGCTTCGGTCGACGGCCCCACAGAGCCCGTTCACCATGTCGCAGGTCGGGACAGGGCTCGGCGTCCTGCTGGTCGGACTGGTGCTTACGTTCGGTATCGCGCTGGCGCTGGCCTGAGCAGTCGGTATAACCACGTCGGCCGCCAGGGATATCATTTCTGATACTTCTGGGGAGAGTATATAGGTTTCCGCGCGAATAACTGTTGTACAATGTCGCCCCAGTCAGGCGCGAGTACAGCGGTCGCAACGGGAACGTCAGTGGCGACCGCTGGGACGCGCGCTGGCCGAGAGGCGACCAGCGCTGCTCGTGACCGACTGGACGCCGAGCGGGTGGACTTCTGTCAGGTGTTTGCCAGCTCTGGGTTCGACCCCGAAGCCGTTCTGGCGGGCGTGAATGCGCTCGTCGACGACGAGACAGCCGTTGTCGGCTGCACGGCTGGCGGAACGTTCACTGAAGAGCGAACGATGGATGCCGGCGTGGCCGTCACGCTCGTTACCAGTGATTCGTTCCGGTTCGATACGGCCCTTGCCGCCGGTCTCAGCGAGAACACCCGTGGGGCTGTCAGAGATGCTGTCCGAGCGCTTCCCGAAGATATCGAGGAACCCTACCAGTCAGCGATCGTCCTCCACGACGGGCTGTCGGGCGTCGGTGAACAGTTGTCGCTGTCAGTCCAGCGACGGCTTGGCCCCTATGTCGAATTCGCAGGTGGGGCAGCGTCTGACGGTCTCCGGATGGAGTCGACACCAGTGTTTTGCGATGAGTCGGTTGTCGACGACGCAGTCGTTATCGTACTCGTCTCCGGCGAAAAGCGTCCGATCATTACCGTCAATCACGGCCACAGCCCCATCTCAGAGCCGTGGGAGGTAACCGAGGTCTCCGGGAACGTGGTTCACGAACTCGACGGTGAACCAGCGTTTGCGGTATGGAAAGACGCTGTTCGAGACCACGCTGTGGAGACATCGGGGGTAGCCGTCGACGACGTCCCAGTCGGGTCAGCGGCGCTCAGGAAGCTCATGGTCGAATACCTGTTCGGTATCGACCAGGGTGAAACCTACAAGATCCGCTGGCCCCGGACTGCGATTGAAGAGACTGGCGCACTGCAGTTTGCCGTCGATATTCCGGAGGGAACTGTCCTCCGCGTAATGCATGGCAACAAAGCTGACCAGATCGCGTCCGCCGAACAGGCTGCTGCCGACGCTGTCTCGCTGTGTGACGGTCCCATCGCTGGCGCGTTCGTCTACGACTGCGCGTGTCGTCAGATTCTCTTCGACGACGCGTTTTCGGCGACTGTCGATGGTATCACATCGACCCTGTCGGCCCCAGTTGCTGGGTTTGAGACGTACGGAGAGCTGTGTATGCAGGCCGGACAACTCAGTGGCTTTCACAACACGACAACGGTGCTCTTTGCACTGCCGGAGTAACAGATGAATCGAACAGGACTCGTCTCAAAGTTCGCAGAAACGGTCGGCATCGAGAAGGCGTCGGCTATCGTCGACGACGCGATGGCTGACCTGGGTATCAGTGGCGACACGGAGATAGACGACACGGATGCACAGGATATCTGTGATATAATCCAGCACAACAACGAGGGATACGTCGCACTCGTCGCGAGTGAACTCCGCGTGCAGCTGGCGGCACAGGAACGGTTTGACGCGCTCCTGGGGAACATCCCAAACCCGGCTGTCGTCGTCGAGTTTGAGCAGCGAGAACCGTACGTCAAGTCGATCAACGAAGCGTTCGCGGACACGTTCGGCTACGACCAGACGGATGCAGTCGGAACGGAGCTTCGGACACTCCTCGCGCCGCCCGGAGCCGACTCCGAAGTCATCAGGGCAGACTGGTGGGAACAGACCGGCCAGTCGGAGCAAGAGGTCAGGCGGACGACTGCATCAGGCGAGATACGGACCTACCTGTTCCGGAGTACCATCGTCACCCGTGACAGCAGCCAGCTGGAAGGGTACGGGATATACACCGACATCACCGAGCGCAAGCGCCGCGAACAACAGCTGAAACACCAGAACGAGCGGCTTGACGAGTTTGTCAGTATCGTCAGCCACGACCTTCGGAACCCGTTGAACGTCGCATCCGGCCGCACCCACCTTCTGCTCGGCGACATCGAGGATGCGGCTGTTCGGGAGGGGTTACAGGAGGTCGCCGCGGCACACGAGCGGATGGCACGGATCCTCGATGACACGCTGACGCTCGCTCGTCAGGGGCGGGTCGTCGGAGAGACCACGAGCGTCTCCATCGAAGCCGTCGCAGCCGACGCGTGGCAACAGGTCGAAACCGGGGACGCAACGCTTACCATCGAAACCGACGCGACCATCGAGGCGGACGCCGAGCGCCTCCAGCAGCTATTCGAGAATCTCTACCGGAACGCCATCGAGCACGCGGGCGCGGAATGCACCGTCGTCGTGTCCGCGCCCGGGACACATGAGAACGGGTTCTCCATCGCCGACGACGGCCCCGGCATTTCACCGGATGACCGTGAGCTAGTGTTCGAACACGGCTACTCGACGAACTCGGACGGGACAGGATTTGGCCTGTCGATCGTTCAGAGCATCGCCGAAGCACACGGCTGGTCGGTCGCAGTCTCGGAGAGCGAGAGGGGCGGTGCGCGGTTCGATGTCCGCTGGTAATCAGGCCAGTTCGTCGTCGATGACCGACCGCAGGTCGGCGATGTCCGCAGCGTTGTACGCCAGCGTCTCGTCGTTGACCGTAATATCGAGTCCGTTCGAGTCGTTCGCCTCGCCCAGTTCCGTCACTGGGGCGACGCCGTCGAAGGCCTCCCGGACCGCCGCCGGGTCGGTCGTCTCGAACACGACCCGGCCGGGCCGCTCGTTGAACAGGAGTCGAGCCGGGGTACCGTGCTCGGTGGTCCCGATTCCGACCGACGCACCGGCGTCCTCGTGGACCATCTCGGCCAGCGTTACCGCGAGGCCGCCGTGGCTCACGTCGTGGCTCGCCAGTACGTGGTCGGCGTCGGCGACCTCGACAATCGTCTCGACAACGTCCGTTGAGTCCGCCGGGAGGGCGGGGAAGCGGTCGGTCCCGCCGAACTGCGCGGTGTACTCGGAGCCGCCGAGTCGCGGGTCGGCCTCGCCTTCCAGCGCGGTGTCACCGACGACGACGAGCGTTCCCTCGCCGGACAGCGACAGCGGCGGGGCGTCGTAGCCTTCCTTGACTCCGACCAGTGCGAGCGTCGGCGTCGGCGGAATAGGGCCGCTCTGTGAGTCGTTGTACAGCGAGACGTTGCCGCCGACGACCGGCACGTCGAGGTCACTGCACATGTCCGCCAGGCCGTCGACAATGCCTTTGAAGCCGCCGTACACGTCAGGCTTCTCGGGGTTGCCGCCGTTCAGACAGTCCACAGCCGCATGGGGTGTCGCGCCCTTCGCGGCGACGTTCGTGGCGTTTTCCAGCGCGACGGCGCGTGCACCTTCGTACGGCGCGGCGTCGGTCCAGTTGGGGTCCGCGCCAGCAGAGAACGCCAGTCCGGTCCCGGCCTCACGGATGGCGAGCAGTGCGGCGTCGTCGCCGGGCAGGACGCTCGTGCGGACCTGCACCTCGTGGTCGTACTGGCGGTACACCCACCGCTTCGAGGCGCAGTTCGGGCTGCTGACGATCTCCTCGAAGGCTTCCTCCAGCGCGACCGTTGGCAGGTCTCGTTCCTCTCTCGGCGGCGCGTCGCTGGGCAGGTCGTTCATCGGCGCGCCCTCACCGAGGAACTCCGCGTCCACGTCGACGACCGTCTCGTCCTCGAACGTGCAGACGTAGTTCGTGCCCGGCTCGGTGAGTTCGCCGATGACCGAACAGCCGAGGTCGAACCGCTCGGCGAGTTCGGCCACGCGGTCGACGTCCTCGGGCGCGACCTCGTACACCATCCGTTCCTGACTCTCGGCGAGCAGGTACTCCATGGCGTTCATGTTGGGCTCGCGCTCGTGGACGCGGTCGAGTTCGATACGTGCACCGAGGCCGCCCTTGGCGACCAGTTCGGACGACGCGCCGCCGAGGCCAGCGGCCCCAAGGTCGCGGGCCGACTCGACGAGTTCCTCGTCCAGCAGCGCCTCGTTGCACTCGACGAGTAGCTTCTCCGCGTACGGGTCGCCGACCTGCACGGCCGGTCGGTCCTCCGTTTCAGCGTCCTCCGCGAGGTCCTCGCTGGCGAAGGACGCCCCGCCGAGCCCGTCTCGCCCCGTCGCGTTGCCGACGAGAACGAGCTTGTTGCCCGGCTTCTGGGCCTCGGCGGTGATGGTCCGCTCGGGCTCCAGCAGGCCGATACAGGACACGTTCACGAGCGGGTTCCCCTCGTAGTCGTCGTGGAAGGCGACGCTGCCGGCCACTGTCGGGACGCCGATGCAGTTCCCGTAGTGGGAGATGCCCTCGACGACGCCCTCGAAGAGATAGCGGGAGTGCTCACGGTCGAAATCGCCGAAGTACAGACAGTCAGCCAGCGCGATGGGGTAGGCCCCCATCGACAGCGTGTCGCGGACGATCCCGCCCACGCCGGTCGCTGCCCCGTCGAACGGGTCGACGTAGGACGGGTGGTTGTGGGACTCGACGCCCATCGTGATGTACATCTCCTCGCCGTCGCCGTGGGACGGCAGGGAGACGACGGCTGCGTCGTCGCCGGGGCCGATGACGACCTGATCGCCTTCGGAGTCGAACGCCGACAGCAGGGGGCGAGAGGAGCGATACGCGCAGTGTTCGCTCCAGAGGTTCTCGAAGAGAGCGGCCTCCGCCCGTGTCGGCTCCCGACCGATCTCCTCGACCACGAGTTCGTGGTCCGCGTCGGACAGGCTCATTACCTCCTCGTGGCCGCCCACAAGATAAGTCCCTTTCCATGCACCCGCGCTGGCAGGACGCGAACGTCCGGCAGCACACAACTCGCACCTGTCGAGGCGAGCGCCTGTTCAACAACCCGACACACCGTCCATAGCTGAGACTCACAGCTGAATACGAGTGGGCACCGGCATCGGCTATGGACTTTCAGGAGGGACAATATTGGTCTTTAGAATAGCTATCCCGCGTACAATTACCTCAAAATCTCTGGAGAGCCCATATCTCTCTCCTTTTCAAATCAGATAACTGGCCCTCGCAGTATATATGGCCGCTAGCCATACCCGAATGCAGTATGGGTGCTGCCGACGGTGACTGGCTGACGCTGGAAGGGAGTTCTTTCTCCGGCCGGTCCTTCTCCAGCGTGTGGGCGGTGGCGCTGGCGACCTACGGCGTCGGGGACGTGGTTACCACCATCGCCATCGTCTATTTCGTGCCGACGTTCACCGAGGCGAATCCCGCGATCCGGTGGGCGATCCAGTCGTTCGGCGGCGGCGGCTTCCTCGGCCTCAAACTCCTCGTGATATACTGCTGTCTCGGCGTGAGCATCTGGTGCGGCGTGCTCGAAGAAGACCCGTTGCTCTACTACGGTCCGCCGGTGCTTCTGACAGTGATGGGGCTCGCCGTGACCGGGTTCAACCTCAATCTGCTGTTTTCCTGAGGAACCGCCGTTTTACTGCCGGACTATTCAGCCGTCGCGTTGCCCGCGGTGGTCCCGTCCGACTGGTTGTTAGCCGGAGTCTCTGTCGGAGTTTCGGACAGGAGCGCGCTCGGCGGTGGGGAGGCACTGCCGCCGCTTTCGGTCGAAGTGGCGTCAGTTCCGTCCGGTGTCGACTCCGTCGGGCTTGGCGTCATCTCGGTGGCGGGCTCAGAAGTCGCGTCGCTGTTGTCGGTGAGACCGAGGGTCCCAACGCCAGCACCGACGACGGCGAGTAAAACGAGAAGGACCAGTCCCAGAAGCCGCTTGTTGTAGGTTCCGTCCGCATCCCGAAAGATATCGCTATCCATCTCGGCTCCGCCTCCGGCGGGCCGCGACGCCGCACTGTAAGTACTCCGATACCATCGTTTTTTGATAGGTTGTTGCTTTCTGTCGTGGAGGGACCCTCCACTATCCCACCAAGCCACCGATATCCCACCCAGTCGGCTCAGCTTACGATATGTCGCCCAGCAAACCGTATAACGTTTTCCATGTACTCAGCCGTCAGAACGGCACGCTCTCGTCGGACGATTCGTCCGCATCGTCCGTCCGGAGTTCACCGGTTTTCCGGTACCGCGTTTCGAGTTGCTGGAGTTTGTCGTTGATACTCGTACTCTGGTGGTGGCCAGGGCTCACGCGGACGCGGACAAGGTCGTACTCGTGGCGGTCCGACAGCCCGTTCCAGGCGCGAAACGCGCCGACAGTCAGCGTGTCGCTCTGGGGGCAGAACTCGGTCGTCGGCGTGAACTCGGCTCGCAACACGCTCCTGTCGTCCGTCTCACGGCCGTAGCGGAAGCCCGCGTCCGGGTGCCGATGGTCGAGGTTCAGCCGTGCGAGGTTGTACCCGAAAGTCATGTCGTACACGCCGCGCTCGTCGAACAGGTCCATCGTGAGTCGGTGGAACGCGGCGTGGTCGGTGCCGGTCAGTACTGCTGTCTCAGACAGGAACGGGCCGGGGTCAGGGTTGTGTTCGGGAACGAACGTCCCGTAGCTATCGAACCCGACGTCTGAGCCGCCACGGAGGCCGGAGAGAAGGCTCATACTGAATCGAACGGGCGGCATCCATCAGGACCTACTCCCGAACGTGTTCGGGGGAACCCCCTCACCGACGCCCGGCGAACGCTCAGGTGATGCCAGCAACCACACTCGACCTGCGCGAGACGCCGCCGCCGGAGCGACACTCGAAGATACACGACTCCTTCGAGGCGCTGTCCTCAGGGGAGACGCTTCGGATTATCAACGATCACGAGCCAAAGCCGCTGTTCTACGAGATGCAAGCCGAGGTCGAGGCGTTCGACGCGGCGAATTATCGGTGCGAGCAGGACGGCCCACAGAAGTTCGTCGCCGACCTTCCGAAACAATGAGCGAATCTACCGTCACAGAAACGGAGCGAGCAACGCTCGACGGCGACGGGGACGGCCGGACGAGGTTGTTCGACGGGGAGCCAAAGACCATCCGGTTGACACTCGATGCGGGCGAGTCGATTCCGGCCCACAAGCATCCCGGTCGGGACATCGTGTTCCTCCTCCGTTCGGGCGCCGTGGACCTGACGCTCGGCGACGAGACGGTGTCGCTCTCTCCCGGCGACGTCGTCCGGTTCGACGGTGACCAGGACATCTCCCCCGCCGCAACGGCGGACAGCGAGGCACTGCTCGTTTTGGCGTCGTCGGAGTAGGCTCACTCGAACAGGGAAATCGCGGTTTCGATCCGCTCGTCGTCCGCACTCCTCGCCGCGTCCTGTAGAGTTGCCCGGGGGACGGCGAGCAATCGGTCGACGAGCCGTTCGCTCAGTTTTTCGACCGCAAGCTGCTGGTCAGCCGTCAGTTCACCGTCCTGCTGTAGCTGTGACAGCGTCCGTTCGAGTTGCTCCCGCTGAATCTTCGCACCACGGCTGTCGATACGAGCGATCGCTTCTTCGACGTCGACAGGCGGCTCCGTGTTCTGATTCATCTGTGCCAGATGACTGTCACTGTCGCGTCGTCGGTCTCAACACTTTCGTACTCGTATCCTCTGTCCTCGAGTTTCGGGTAGAGGTGCTGTGGGGCGCGGTCGTTGAACTGGACGAGGACGATGTCGTCGTCAAGGTCCGCAAGCCGCTCTAGTGTCTGCTTGAGCGGCTTTGGCGGCCCCAGCGACTGCACATCGAGGCGTTCCGTCGGCGCGTCACCGGGCGCACCAGTTTCCGAAATCAGGGCCGCGATTTGCTCTGTTGGCTGGTGGTTCGACGTCATGTGTTCGCGTTCGGTTGTGAACGGGCCGACCCTTTCCCCGAACATATTCGGCCACATTGCCAGCAGGGACAAGGTCGTACTACACAGCAATGAGCGGAATACCTGCCGACGTGGACGCAGACGCCGCCCCGCCGATGACGGTCCCGCTGCGTCATTTCGTCGTCGCGCTGGCGTTTCTGGTCGCCGGTGTCACCGTCGGCGTCGTCGAGGGCCGTGCTGGCCACCTCGCACAGGTCCACCTCCTGCTCGCGGGGTGGGTCTGTCTCACCATCATGGGCGCACTGACGCAGTTCGTCCCGGTCTGGTGTGGCATCGAACTCCACTCGCGCCGCCTCGCTGCAGCGCAGTTACCACTCGCTGCGGTCGGGTTCGCGGGTCTGGCCGCTGGCTTCCTGACAGCGACTCCTGCCCTGCTACCGGTCGCCGGCGCGTTCGCGCTGATCGGCGTCTGGACGCTCTGTTACAACATCGGACGGACGCTACTCGCTGCGGAGCCCGACGTCACGGCGATTCATTTCGGCTGGGCACTGGTGTTTTTCGCCCTCGTGACGGCCGCCGGGATAGTGTTGGCGCTGGATCACGCTGCCGGCGTCCTCCCGATTTTGGGAATCGGCCGGCAGGGGCTCTTGCTGGCCCACGGGACACTCGCCGTGTTCGGTGCTGTCCTGACGACTGTCGCGGGTGCACTGGCACAGCTCGCCCCGATGTTCACGCAGGCCGACACAGGCAGGGTCGATGCAGCGGTCCAGCGGGCGGAGACGGCCGTCTATCCGTTCGGCGTTCTTGCGCTCGCCGGCGGTCGCCTAGTTGGGTCACCCGTTCTGGCCCGGTTCGGCGCAGTTCTCGTCGCTGCTGGCCTTGGCGTGGTGGCGGTGCTCTTGGCGCGACAGCTCGTCGGGGCGCGTGTCGAGTGGTCCCCGATGTTGACCCGATACAGCGTCGCAGCGCTGTCGCTGTTTCTCTGGGCCGGACTGACGGTGGTCGCGTGGTGGAACGACCCGCTGGCGTACGCCGGGCTGCTCGGTCAGCCGTCGACGGTGCTGCTCGTCGGCGGCGTCGGCTTCGTCGTCCTCGGGACGCTGTATCACGTCGTCCCGTTTATCGTCTGGGTCCACCGGTACAGCGACCGCCTCGGCTTCGAGGACGTGCCGATGGTCGATGACCTGTACGACCACCGAATCGCGGCAATAGATGGTGTGGCGCTGACAGTTGCGTACGGCCTCCTCGTGAGCAATCAGTGGCTCGAGACACCGGACGGCACGGCGTTAGTCGCCGGGGCGCTCGCGTTTTTCGGGACTGTCCTGTTCGCGGGGAACCTCGTCGCCGTCCTCGTCGAACACAGCCCGCAATCGCTACCAACACTCCTGACCGGTCGTGGACGCACGCCCGCCGAGGACTCGTAACTCAGTTCGTCGTGGTCGGCTGGTCAGTATACACCGAGTAGGTCAGAATAAAGAACCCAGCAGCGGTGAACAGTTCTTCGACAGTGACGCTCTGTGCGACCGGCATGCCGACGAACTGGTGGAGGCTGCCGCCGAGTATTGCACCCAGTGTGACGAACCCGATACCGAGACAGAGCGCTCGCATCGCCGGTGCCCGAGTGCGGCGGTATGCGCGGTATGTCAACGTCGTCAGTATCACACCGCAGAACAGCGTGACTGTCTTCATCCCGATTAACAACACTGCGTTCGCTCCAAGCATGGCTCTGATTGACACGTCCTGATAAATATACCGTCCGTAGCGTTTCCAGTCGGTGAGAATACCAGTGTCACGACACGATACGGACCAGTTGCCCGCTCCGGCCGAAATCGAGAAGCGAGAGGCGACGAGATTGCTGCGCGGGTACGTCGCGTGGTCACTACCGAACGTACAGCGAGTACAGGATGATACCCAGGCCGATGGCCGTCAGTGAACTCGACGTGAAGACGCTCACGGAGAGCAGTTGCTGACCGAGATACCTGCCGACAACGATATCGAGAACGCCACCAATAAATGCGCCAAGGGTCACCACACCGAACCCGTAGGTGAGCCACTTGTGCTGGGGGCTTTTCGTCCGGCTGTACGCCTGATACGAGTAGTACGTAATCAGTCCGCCAAGAATGAGGATCAGTGTCTTCGAGACGACGATGCCGACCTGTGAACTTGGAATGTGTACCATGGTTATGTCTCCTTTCGCACCTCGGACCAGAGGTTTTCGAGCCGTTGGTCCGGCGTCCGAGCGCGGTGTGAGATGTCGACGGTGAGCGACAGTTCCTCGTCGAGACTGATGACGACCTCCTCGAAGTCGATCGCGTACCGGCTCGCGTGTTGGCCGTCCGACCGGACTTCGACGCCCTCGTACAGCAACGAGGACTCGGTCAGTAGTTCGAGCTTTCGGTAGGTCGTCGATAGCGGTACGCCGCTCCGGTCGGATATCTCGCTCGCCGTCAACGGTTCCTCCAGTACGCTGACAATGGCGCGACAGTCCTCGTCGTCGAGTGCGTCGAGGACCGTCTGTAACTCCGGCGTCTCCTCGTCAGCGAAGGGGTCCCGGACCATCCTTGCTCGACACTGCCCGCCCAAGACGTTTAATGTAACCGACTTGGGAGCGCTTACCGCCCGACACAGCCGACGTTTGCGCCACACAGCACGCAATATATGGGGGACTTATCTGTAACCGTTCGTTCGTTCCCAGCAACTGAGAACGCTTCTGTCGGTCTGAGAACTCCCTTCGGGGGTTTATACTGTGGTGTCTTATCCACAGTTGCTTATGGAAGACCAGATTGGCGCACCCGGATCGGGCATCTCCCGTCGTGACTTCGTGAAAGCCTCCGGCCTCGGTGGCACGGTCGCGCTTGCGGGCTGTACCGCCCCGGGTGAGGTTCCGACCGAAGAGTCAGTCGACACCAGCACAACTCCAGCACAATCCGACAGCGACCTCCCGACCACGTCGCCGCCTGAGATCGTCAACGTCGACGAACAGGGTGGCGAAGTGACGCTCTCCTCTGTCCCGGCCAAGCACGAGGCCCATCCCGGCGAGTCGATGGGCGGCCCGGTCGAACTGCCAAAGGTGTGGGCGTTCAAGGCCGACGACGGCGAACCGAGCGTTCCGGGACCGATTCTCCGGACGACGGAAGGCGAGGACATGGAGGTCACCTTCGACAACACGGACGGCATGCGCCCGCACACGGTCCACTTCCACGCCGTCCAGAAGCAGTGGGAAGACGACGGCGTCCCGACGACAACGGGCATCCGCATCGACCCCGGCGAGAAACACACCTACACGATCCCCGCGAACGTGACGGGCACGCATCTCTATCACTGCCACTACCAGACTCACCGCCACATCGACATGGGGATGTACGGCATCTTCCGCGTCGACCCGAAGGGCTACGAACCGGCCGACAAGGAGTACTTCATGACGCTGAAGGAGTGGGACTCCCGACTCAACCGTCAGATGGCCGGCATGGACGCCAGCTACGATGTTCGCAACCGTCGCCCCGATACGTTCACGGTCAACGGCAAGTCCGCGCCGCGGACGCTGCACCCGGAGGACGGCTCGCCGATCATCGTCGAGCAGGGCGACACGGTGCGCATCCACATGTGTAACAACGGGTACATGGACCACCCGATGCACATCCACAACCACCGATTCCAGGTGACCCACAAGGACGGCGGGAAGATTCCGGAAGCCGCCCGCCACGACCAGGACATCACTAGCATCCCGCCCGCCGGTCGGCACACTATCGAGTTCGAGGCCGACGCCGACCCCGGCATCTACCTCGCGCACTGTCACAAGGTCAGCCACGCGATGAACGGGACCTCCTACCCCGGTGGGATGATCACCGGTGTCGTCTACAAGGAGGCGATGGACACCGACATCTTCAAACAGCTGATGGACTACGCCGGCTACGAAGCGTAAGACGGCGTTTCGATAGGCTGCGTGAGTTGATTGGTCTTTTCGCGGGACATCTCGGCTACATTCGAATAGCAGACTTTCCTTTTAAGCCACGCAGGCACGACCCGTTAGTAAATCAGATACTGCTATACCAAAATTCGGAGTTCGGCTATTGCGACCACTTCCGGCAGCCACGAGCAACTCGACTGTGACCGCTATCCTCCAGTCTCACTCTGTGCTTGCACAGCTCCCACCCAGCGTCTGGACGGCAAACGCTGTATTCCAATCGAACTGAAACGCCGTTGACCGAGTGGTTCCCAGTAGCTGAGAACACGCTAGTCCCGTTTTTCTTGGGGAGTCTAACAGGGGGATATGGAAGAATTCGACCACGAGGTAGACGCCCCGCGCGGCGCAACGAGTCGCGAGTGGGAGGTGTTCGTCCGCGAGGACACGGCGGACCCGCTCACCCACGTCGCAGTGTCAGCGCGCCGTCCGCCGACATCGCCAGAGAGCAGGCAGCGTCGCTGTTCGCGCGGACGGCCGTCACACTGTGGTTGTGTCCCGCCGACAAGACCCGCCGCTACCAGACGGACGAGGCGACGCTCGGAACGGGGAACGCGGGGGACGACGCCACTATGAGCGTCGACGAGATGGAGTCGGAGACGCTCCGGGGTGAAAACCGATGATTTCGGTCTCGAAACTGCTCTGTGACCTCGACGCTGAGGGGGACGGCCTCCGGTACGACGCGGCCAACGAGTCGACCAAACGCCAGATCCGGGACGAGAAGCAGCGCCGGCCCGTCGTCGTCTGGAACGTCACCAAGCAGTGCAACCTCTACTGTGATCACTGCTATGCTGCCGCCGACACCGAAATCGCCGACGGGGAGCTCTCGACCGCGGAGGGGAAAGCGCTGCTCGATGACCTGGCCGACTACGGCGCGCCGGTGGTGCTGTTCTCCGGCGGCGAGCCGCTCGTCCGGCAGGACCTCGAAGAACTGGTCGCCTACGCGAACGAGGTCGGCGTCCGACCGGTGCTTTCGACCAACGGGACGCTCATCACCGAAGAGCGCGCCCGGTCGCTCAAGGACGCCGGGCTGAAATACGCTGGCGTCTCAGTCGACGGGCTGCCGGAGCGAAACGACGACTTCCGCGGGGTCGACGGCGCGTTCGAGGGCGCGGTTCAGGGGATAGAGAACTGCCTCGACGCGGGCCTGAAGACCGGACTCCGGTACACGATAACCGAGCGCAACGCCGCGGACCTGGAGGGCGTCGTCGACCTGCTGACTGACGTGGGCGTGGACCGCTTCTGCTTCTACCACCTGGACTACGGCGGCCGCGGGACCGAGATTGTCGACGCCGATCTCACGCCCGAGGACCGCCGGCAGGCGGTGAAGCGAGTCTGTGACATGACTCGCGAGTACCACGACCGCGGCGAGGAGATCGAGACGCTGCTGGTCGGGAACTACGCCGACGCGGCCTACCTCGTCGAGTACGCCCGCGAGCACATGAGCGACGCACAGGCCCAGCGGGTGTACGAGTACCTGCGGGTCAACGGCGGGGACCCGACCGGCGAACGCGTCGCCGACGTGGACTATCAGGGCAACGTCCACCTCACGCAGTTCTGGCAGGGGTACTCGCTGGGGAACGTCCGCGACCGCTCGTTCGGCGCTATCTGGGAGGACGAGTCGAACCCGCTTCTGACGGCACTCCGCAACCGCGAAGAGCACCTCACGGGGAAATGCGCCGACTGCCGCTACGCCGAGGTCTGCCGCGGGGCCTCCCGGCTCCGGGCGCTCACCGTGGAAGACGACCTGTTCGCCCCGGACCCGCAGTGTTACCTGGAAGACGAGGAGATCCACGGGTCGCCGCCGTTCGACACCGGTGAGCGCTCGGTGGCGAGCGGGAGCTCGGCCGACTGAGTCGGCAGCGTCTAACCCCATTTTAATCCCCACCAAGCTGAGGGGGCTCACTCATTCCTGCACACCAGTAATTGCAACATGCGACCGTCGATTGACGGTCGTATCGTCGGGAAGCACACGCTCAGTCTCGTGGGACAGATGGGCGTTCTTCGGGCACTCGGCCGCCTTGGACACGGCGGCCGGTTTGTTCTCTGTGAGAACGGGGGCGGACCGGGGCGTTTTTGCCCTGCCCCCCGTTATCGATACCTGTGCAGTCGGTTGAGCTACACGCGCACTCGTCGCTGTCGTACGACGGCCGGGACCCGGTCGAGCTCCTCTTAGAGCAAGCCAGCGCCGTCGGACTGGACGCGCTGGCCGTGACTGACCACGACGAAATCGACGCCAGCCTCCGGGCGGCCGAACTCGCCCCGGAGTACGGCCTCGTCGGGATTCCCGGGATGGAGGTCACATGTGCCGCCGGACACGTCCTCGCTCTGGGGATTCAGGAGGCGATTCCGCCACACCTTCCGTTCGAGGAGACGCTCGACCGCATTCGCGATCAGGGGGGACTCGCAGTCGTCCCACACCCGTTTCAGGAGTCCCGCCACGGCGTGCTGGAACACATCTCGAAGGCCGAACTTGCGACCGCCGATGCTATCGAAGTGTACAACTCGCGGCTGTTGACCGGGCGGTCGAACCGGCAGGCCGAGCGGTTCGCCCGTCGCAACGGGTTGCCGATGACCGCCGGCAGTGACGCCCACATCGCGGAGATGGTCGGGCAGGCAGTCACCAACGTCGGCACGGACGAACGAACGGCCGACGCGATTCTCGACGCCATCCGCCAGGGCGAGACGACTGTCGAGGGCAAGCGGACGCCGTGGCGGATTAGCTTCCGGCAGGCCGCCGGCGGGGCGAAGCGACGCGTCAAGAACGGCATTGCGGAACTACTGCAGTGATGCAGGGAGCTGACCCAGATACCGTCGCCGACGCCCTCGACAGCGGCGACGCGCTGCCGGGAAGCGGCGGGTTCGCGGGCGAACTGGACGGAACGCTCCTCCGGGACGTTCTCGGGCGATACCCGCTGTTCGTGGAGCGGACTGTTTCTGACGGGGAGCCTCTCGACCCCGGGCAGTGGAGCCGCGACCCGACCGCGCTGGCCGATCCGCGGTCGTTCCCCGCCGGTCATATTCGGGACGACAACGGGACCCGGCAGCGGTGGTCGCTCCCGTCGCCCGACCCGTTCAGCGACCGCGAGACAGCCATCAATCGGGTTCGCGAGGCTGTCGAGACGAGCATCGACGCCGTCGACACTGATTCTCTCGCTATCGCGTTCTCAGGCGGTGTGGACTCGGCGCTGCTCGCGGCTCGTCTCGACGCGCCGCTGTACGTCGCGGGCTTCCCGGACAGTCACGACGTTGAGGCCGCTCGGTCGGCCGCCGACCTGCTGGGGACCGAGGTCCGTGTGGTCGAACTGACTCACGAGGCTATCGAGCGGGCGGTCCCCGAAATCGCCCGTGCCACCGGACGGACGAACGCGATGGCGGTCCAGATTGCGCTCCCGCTGTATCTCGCCGCGGAACGGGTCGCCGCCGACGGCTTCGACCGGCTGGCGCTCGGCCAGGGGGCCGACGAGCTATTCGGCGGCTACGCGAAAGTCGCCAAGGCCCCCGAGGACCCCCGCGTAGAAGCCGACACCGTCCGCGGGGCACAGCGGGAGGTCATCGGCTCGCTCCCCGACCAGTTGGAGCGGGACGTGCTCGCACTGCGGGCCGCCGGCGTCGAGCCGGTGACACCGCTGTTACACGACCGCGTTGTCGAGGCCGCGCTCCGACTGGACGGCGACCTGCTCGTCGACGGCGAAACGCGGAAGGTCGCGCTCCGGGCGGCAGCGCGCGGATCACTCCCCGACGAGATCGCAAACCGGGACAAGAAGGCCGCACAGTACGGCTCGCTTGCCGCCCGGGAACTGGACCGTCTGGCCCGACAGGCCGGCTACAAGCGCCGGATGGACGACCACGTCACGCAGTACGTCGAGTCGCTCGTGGAATGACACGGGCGGTGTCCTTGCAGTCAGCCCCGTGAATAATAATATGTAATTAGGTTTTAGTGTGTGGCGTCGATAGTTGTTCTCGAATGATAGGTGTTCGATGTGAACGCCGCCCCAGCGAATCCCTGGCAGTACAGTGGGGTGGGCCGTAATGACACGACACCGGCGGTCAGTCGTCAAAGCCGTGAGCTACCGACTATTCGCGACCAGCGTCGTGTTCGGCATCGCCTTCCTGTTTACCGGTGAACTCGGGTCGTCTGCGAAAATCGGGCTTTCAGCGGCGGCTGCTAAGACAGTCCTGTACTACGTGTGGGAACGACTCTGGGCGAACATCGACTGGGGAGTCAGTGAGGCGTAAGTCACTCGCCGACAGCACCGATTGCTCGCTGGCCGACCTCTACGACGTCTGCCGGGAGTTCCTCGCTCCGATTCTGTAGGTCACTAGCAGAGAACCATTCCCAGTCCTCGGCCGGCTGTTCGCCCGGCTCCGGTGTGATGTCGCGGCTATCTGCCCGGCCGTAGAAGATGAAGTCGATGTGTTGGTGGCCGACCTCGCCTTCGGCGTTGACGTTGATATCCTCAAGCAAGAAGTGCTGTGGCTGGGGCATCGACTGGACCGTTTCGCTTTCGATGTCCTGCTGTGGGGCAATGAGGGCCACGTCGAGGCCCAGTTCCTCGCGCGTCTCGCGGAGCGCGGCCTCGTGGGGGAGTTCGTCGCGGTCGATGTGGCCGCCGGCGGGCAGCCACATGTCGAGCTTACTGTGTTCGTGGAGCGCGACACAGCCCTCGCTAACGACGTAGACGGTTGCGACAAAATGCCGAGTAGTTTCCATACCGACGGCACGGCACAGTCGGTGGTTTAGGTTACGATACCGGTTACGGGTGGATGTTGTCCTCAGCTTCCAGCAGTTCGTGGTAGCGGTTGCGGATGGTGACCTCGGAGATATTGGCCACTTCGCTGACCTCGCTCTGAGTTACCTTCTCGTTGGTGAGCAGCGAGGCGGCGTACACCGCAGCGGCGGCGAGGCCGACCGGCGACTTCCCGGAGTGGACGCCCTCTTGCTTGGCGTTCTGGAGCAGCTGGCGGGCGCGCCGTTCGACCTCCTCGGAGAGGTCCAGATCCGACGCGAACCGCGGGACGTAGCTCTCGGGGTCGGCCGGCTGGATTTCGAGGCTGAGTTCGCGGACCACGTAACGGTAGGTCCGGGCGATTTCGTCTTTCTCGACGCGCGAAACGCCGGCAATCTCATCGAGCGACCGCGGCGTCCCGGCCTGTCGCGCGGCGGCGTACAGCGACGCCGTCGAGACGCCCTCGATGGAGCGGCCGGGCAGCAGGTCCTCGTCCAGTGCGCGACGGTAGATGACGCTGGCCGTCTCGCGGACGTTCTCGGGCAGTCCGAGGGCACTCGCCATGCGGTCGATTTCGCCGAGGGCCTGTTTGAGGTTGCGCTCCTTGGAGTCGCGGGTACGGAACCGCTCGTTCCAGGTGCGCAGTCGCTGCATCTTCTCGCGCTGGCGCGAGGACAGGGAATTGCCGTACGCGTCCTTGTCCTGCCAGCCGATGTTGGTCGAGAGGCCCTTGTCGTGCATCATGTTCGTCGTCGGCGCACCGACACGGGATTTCTCGTCTTTCTCCTTCGAATCGAACGCGCGCCACTCGGGACCGGGGTCGATCTCGTCCTCCTCGACGACCAGCCCACAGTCCTCACACACCGTTTCACCGCGCTCGCTGTCGGACAGTAACGACCCGTTACACTCCGGACAGACGAGCGTCTCCGACTCCTCTTCGTCCGTCTGCTCTGTCTCCGTCTCGCGCTCGTTCGAGTATCGGCGGATGCTGGTATCGGTCATTTGTTGGGGGTGGGACAACCGGGTATCGTACCCGAAAAACGTGTTGTAGTTTATTGTTGTATCTACGGCAACTTAAAACTTTTGTCTGTTTCAGAAGTCCAATTTTCTGAAGGGGAAACAAGAGTTGGCAATTCTTGTGTATTCGCTTCCACAATTATTAACTATGCTATATATCTGCCCGGTGTTTCGAAACGCTTACCGCGCATCCAGCACTCCGGCCCGACATGAGCGACCCCGCCGTCGATCCCGAGGAGGTTCGGCACGTCGCCGACCTCGCCCGTGTCGACCTCGCAGACGACGAGATCGAGCGGTTCACCGAGCAGCTGGGCGACATCCTCGACGCGTTCGAAGCGCTCGATGACGTCCCAGAGACAGAACGCGAGGCCGAACTCTCGAACGTGATGCGCCCCGACGAGACACGCGAAAGCCTCTCACAGGAGGACGCGCTCCGGAACGCCAGCGACACCGAGGAAGGGCAGTTCAAAGGGCCGAAGGTGTCGTAGATGACGGCGTACAACGGCTACATCACCGACGAGACCATCGAGGGCGCGGACGACGGCCCGCTGGCGGACAAGACCGTCGCGGTCAAGGACAACATCTCCACCGAGGGCGTCCGGACGACCTGCGGTTCGGCGATGCTCGAAGACTACGTCCCGCCGTACGACGCAACGGTCGTCGAGCGCCTGAAAGACGCCGGCGCGACCATCCCCGGCAAGACGAACATGGACGAGTTCGGGATGGGGACGACCACCGAGACGTCGGCGTTCGGGCCCGTTGAGAACCCCGTCGCCGAGGGCCGGGTGCCGGGCGGTTCCTCCGGTGGCTCGGCCGCTGTCGTCGCCGCTGGCGACGCTGACCTCGCACTCGGCAGCGACACTGGCGGCTCTATCCGCTGTCCGGCCGCCTTCTGTGGCGTCGTCGGTATCAAGCCGACCTACGGGCTGGTTTCCCGATACGGCCTCGTCGCCTACGCCAACAGCCTCGAACAGATCGGCCCCATCGCACCCACGGTCGAGGACGCCGCGGAACTGCTGGATGTCATCGCCGGGCCGGACGAACACGACGCGACGACGCAGGAAGCGCCCGAGAGCGACGGCTCCTACGCGGCGGCCGCCGACGGCGACGTCGACGGACTCTCTATCGGCGTTCCGACGGAACTGCTCGACGGGGCCGACGAGGATGTCGTCGAGACGTTCTGGGCGGCGATGGACGACCTCGAAGCACAGGGTGCGAGCTACCACGAGGTCGACCTCCCCTCCGTCGAACACGCTGTCGAGGCGTACTACGTCATCGCGATGTCCGAGGCCTCCTCGAACCTCGCGCGGTTCGACGGCGTCCGGTACGGGCAGTCCGGCGGCTACGACGGCAACTGGAACGAGTCCTTCGCGAACGCCCGTGAGGAAGGCTTCGGCGAGGAGGTCAAGCGTCGGATTCTCCTCGGAACCTACGCCCTTTCGGCGGGCTACCACGACAAGTACTACAAGAAGGCCCAGGACGCTCGTGCGTGGGTCAAACAGGACTTCGACGAGGCGCTTGAGGACGCGACGTGCTCGCCTCACCCACGATGCCCGTCCCCCCGATGAAACGCGGCGAGAGCCTTGACGACCCGCTCACGATGTACCTGGCAGACGCCAACACGACGCCGGTGAACCTCGCGAACCTCCCGGCCGTCTCCGTCCCCGCCGGCGAAACCGACGACGGGCTACCTGTGGGGCTGCAACTGGTCGGCCCGGCGTTTGGTGAACGCGAAATAATTCGGGCCGGCAGCGCGCTGGCCTGAGGCAGGGCCGGACCCTCCCGTACGCTTTTTGTTCGTCATAACGAACGAACAATTATGGCTCCCCGCCCGTCCACTACGTGGTCCCTCCGCGCACGCCTCGTTGCGCTCGTAGTGGTGCTCGTCGCCTTCGACGCCGTGGCTGTCGCCGCCGCGTACGTGCTGGGCCACGTCGCGCTCGGTCTCCTGCCGCTGGTCGGCTACGATACCGGGACGCTGTTCTGGACGATGGGGTTCGATATCGTGCCGCTGTGGCCCGTCGTCCTCGTCGGGACGCCGCTCGTGCTCGCCGTCCAGTCCATCTACGGCTACCGGATGACGCTCCGGGATTCCGGAACAACTGCGACCGAATCTAGGGCGTCCGATCCTGAGTCCGTCGACGCGATGCGGGCGAAGATACGGCGTAGCGAAACCGCCGACCGCCTCCGAGAGCGAGTGGCTCGGCTGGCACAGACGGCGGATATGGTGACACCGGACGTGACAGTCATCGACTCGGAGACGCCCAACAGCTACGTCGCCAGCCGGCCCGGCGAACAGACGCTGGTCGTGACCACGGCGCTCGTCGACCAGCTCGACGACGCGGAACTCGACGCCGTCATCGCCCACGAACTGGCCCACCTCAAGAACGGCGACGCATTCGTCATGACTGCGGCCGCGTTCCTCCCGACCGTCAGCGCGCTGTTTACTCGCACGCTCGGAAAGACGCTGCAGTACTCGATGTTCTTCCACTGGTTCCTCGGCGGCGACGACGAGGACGGGACGTGGGTCGCTGGCGGGAACATTCACCTCGTGATGCTGCTCTTCGCTGTCATCGCGATACCGGTCACGGCGACGCTGTATCTCGCCAGCACAGCCTGTTACCGGCTCCTCTCACGGATTCGGGAGTACGCCGCGGACGCGGGCGGTGTCGCCATCTGTGGCTCCCCGGCAGCACTCGCCAGCGCGCTGGAGACGCTGACAGACGACCAGCGTCCGACCACAGACATCCGAACCGCCGAGACCGGTGTTCGAGAACTCTGTGTGATCCCACACGCCATTGCGTCCGACGAGCAAACTCCGCCGGAGGGGCGGGCCGAACGGCTCGCTCACCGCTGGCGGAGCGTCTCCGAGCGGCTGCTGCCCGGGTCGCATCCAGATGTCGCTGACCGCATCGCTGCTCTGGAGGACCACCAGTCCGCCCTCGACCGGCGCGGGCAGCCGTGACGAAGGGGTACAGTTTACTCGCCGGCGACCCGAGAGAGCGTATGAGCGACGACGCCGAGGGGCGACTCAGCTGGCTCCACTGGCCAACGGTCCTGAAAGGGCTGGCGCTGGGAGTCGGGGCCGGCCTGATACTGGCCGTGTCACTGGGGGATTTCTATCTTGGAATACTGCTTGGCACACTCAACGGGCTCGCTTTCGGTATCGGCTGGTCGCACTCGCGGGCCTGAGTTACGCGACGCAGACGCTGTGCCGGCGACAGCTACAGCACGCTGTCGTACACGTCGGCTAGTTTGTCGATAGCGTGCTCGACGCTGATCACGTCCCGCCGGGCGAGACAGCGCTCCCGAAGGTGTTCGCGTTCGTTGAGGACGCGCTCGATAGCCCGACGGAAGCCGTCGATGTCGCCTTCGTCGTAGGAGTAGCCGGTTTCGCCGTCCTCGATAGTGTCGCTGAGTGCGCCAGCGTCGACACCGGCGACGGGCGTCCCACAGCAGTTTGCCTCCAACGCGACCAGACCCTGCGTCTCGACGGGGCTGGGGAACGCGAACACGTCGAGTGTCGAGTACAGTTCGGGCAGTTCTGCACGGTCAAGAAATCCGAGAAACCGCACGTCGACGTCGCTGTGCTCGGCCGTCGCTTCGAGCGATTCACGGGCCGGGCCGTCACCGGCGAACACGACAGTCACGTCCAGCCCCTCGCAGGCGGTGATGATGTCCTCAAGGCACTTCTCGTAGCCGTGGCGGCCGGTGTAGCCGACGATAGGGCTATCGGGGAGGTCGTAGCGGTCCCGGAAGTCGGCCGTGTCGACCGGTTCGAACACGGTCGTGTCGACGCCGTTCGGAACGACGGTCACTGTCGTATCGAGGCCGATAGCCTCCCGGAGGTGAGTCGCCGCGCGCTCGCTTGGCGCGATCACGGTGTCGGCACGGCCCAGGAACCAGCGTTCGTAGCTCTCGGCGCTGGAGCGGACCGCCGACTCGACAGCGCCGTTGAAAGAGACGTACTCGGCGTACTCGCTCGTCGGCGTGTGATACGACGCGACGAAGGGGACATCGAGTTTGCCGGCGAGTCGCTGGCCCGCCATCCCGAGGCTGAACGGAGTGTGGGCGTGGACCAGTTCGGCGTCCCGGACACCCTTCGGTATCTGTGGCATCCCCAGGCGAAACCCCTCGTAGAAGGGGAACGGAAGGCTCCGGACCGGATACTCGTTCTCTGATGGGTCGTGATTGCTTTTCGGGTAGACCACGCCCATGCGACCGCCGCGGTCGCGCCAGCGGTCCCGCCACGTCTGGACCGTGTAGGTCACCCCATTGACGGTCGGCAGGTACGTGTCGGTGAACGTCGCGACGTGCGGCAGTGTCATCGCCGCGGCGTAGCAGGACCAGGCCTTAAACCGTTGCCATTGGCACGCCATCAGTCAGACAGTTGTCACTATCTGGCGGGTGCCAGAGTTCTTTTGGGGGACCGTGGCACAGTTGAGGTAATGGATCGGGACGGCTGGCTGTACGCCTGGGCAATCGCATCGGTCGCGTTTGGCGCGGGCTCGTTGCTCGTTCCACTGTATTTCGTCGCCATCGGCGGCGAGACGTTCATGCTGGGCGTCCTCGCCGGGGTGGCCGCCGCCGCGGGTGCGCCGGGGGCACTCATCTTCGGACGCGTCGCTGACAAAACGGGGAAGCGCCGGTCGCTCGTCCTCCTCGCACTGGGGCTGGCGACTTCCGCGTTGTTGCTCGTCTTGCTCACCGAACAGCCGTGGCTGGTCATCGTCGGCAACGGCCTGCTGTGGTTCGCGGCCGGCGCTGCCGCGCCGGTGCTGACGCTGCTTGTCACCACCGGAACCGTCGAGCGGGACTGGCCGGCCCGGTTCGCCGTCCTGAACCTCTACCAGGGCTGGGGCTGGGCCGGCGGGTTAGTCCTCGGTCTCGTGTGGACGGCGCTGCTCTCCGGACCTCTCGGAGAGATCCCCGCACAGCAGTCGCTGCTGTGGCTGTGTGCGGCCGCCGTTGGCCTGTCGGCGTTCTTCGGGGCGAAGTGGCTGCCGTCCGACCCCGACGAACTCGACCGGCCGCGGGCCGGTCGGATGGCGCGGGCCATCGCCCGGTCGCGCCGGCTCCCGGTCCGAAGTGCGACGTTCCCGGTCGGTCCGGGGCGGCTGTACTGGCTCACGCGGTCGATACACCCCCGAGAAGTCGCGGCCCGGTTCTCCCCGTCGCTGACCATCTACTTCGGGGCCGTCATCGCCTTCTTCGTCGGTTTCGGCGTGTTCTGGGGGCCGTTGCCGCTGTATCTCTCGCGGACGCTCGGCTACGAGTCGGGACTCGTCTTCGCGCTGTATCTCGTCTCCAGCGTCGGCTCGGCGCTGTGGTACGACCGCGCTGGCGCACTCGCCGAACGCTACAGCCCGAGCGGGCTCCAGGTCGGGGGCCTGCTGGCCCGCGCCGCGCTTCATCCGGCTGTCGCCGTCGTGGGGCTCCTGCTGTCGGCGACGCTCCTAGGCACGATCATCAACGGCGTCGTGTTCGTCCTCATCGGCGTCGCCTGGGCCGTCATCGCCGTCACCGCGGCCAGCGTCGTCACCCAGCTCGCGCCGTCGGCCATCCGCGGCGAGGCGCTCGGCATCTACACCGCCGTCTCCGGGCTGGCGAGCGGCGTCGGGTCGCTACTGGGCGGCTGGCTCGGCGGCTACGACTTCCTGCTCGCGTTCGCCGTCGCTGGCGCGCTGGTGCTGGTCGGCGCGGTGCTGGTCGCGGTCGTCTGGCGGCGCTCGCCGTCGGTGTCTGTCAACAGCGAACCGCTATCGGCATAACAATCGCTTCGACCGCTCGAGCCATCTGCCTCGATCCGCTCAG
>NZ_WPCB01000100.1:0-2879 GCF_009741785.1 Haloarcula sp. CBA1122 | reverse complement strand
AAAGTACCAGTCTCGATCAACTTTTTCCACCGTGTGATTCGTGCGATCCAAGTTTGCGCCTGGACTCGTTCAGCGACGAGATAATTCGTCGGTGAATGAGTCACAGTGCGTATGAATGATGGCTTTGGTCTGTTAGTGCTCGTGGGCTTAACGTCTCGTTACCTCGACGCGCACACCCCGAGTCTATCGACCGCGTCTTCTACGCGGGACCTCAACGGTGTCTCTTTTCCAAGTGGGTTTCGAGCTTAGATGCGTTCAGCTCTTACCCCGTGTGGCGTGGCTACCCGGCACGTGCTCTCTCGAACAACCGGTACACCAGTGGCCACCAACCGTAGTTCCTCTCGTACTATACGGTCGTTCTTGTCAGACACCATAACACACCCAGTAGATAGCAGCCGACCTGTCTCACGACGGTCTAAACCCAGCTCACGACCTCCTTTAATAGGCGAACAACCTCACCCTTGCCCGCTTCTGCACGGGCAGGATGGAGGGAACCGACATCGAGGTAGCAAGCCACTCGGTCGATATGTGCTCTTGCGAGTGACGACTCTGTTATCCCTAGGGTAGCTTTTCTGTCATCAATTGCCCGCATCAAGCAGGCTAATTGGTTCGCTAGACCACGCTTTCGCGTCAGCGTTCCTCGTTGGGAAGAACACTGTCAAGCTATCTTTTGCTCTTGCACTCTTCGCCGGGTCTCTGTCCCGGCTGAGATAGCCATAGGGCGCGCTCGATATCTTTTCGAGCGCGTACCGCCCCAGTCAAACTGCCCGGCTATCGGTGTCCTCCTCCCGGAGTGAGAGTCGCAGTCACCGACGGGTAGTATTTCACTGTTGTCTGGGTGGCCCGCTAGCGCGGGTACCTCTGTAACGACTCCTACCTATGCTGCACATCGGCGACCACGTCTCAGCGACAGCCTGCAGTAAAGCTCCATAGGGTCTTCGCTTCCCCCTGGGTGTCTCCAGACTCCGCACTGGAATGTACAGTTCACCGGGCCCAACGTTGGGACAGTGAAGCTCTGGTTAATCCATTCATGCAAGCCGCTACTGATGCGGCAAGGTACTACGCTACCTTAAGAGGGTCATAGTTACCCCCGCCGTTGACAGGTCCTTCGTCCTCTTGTACGAGGTGTTCAGATACCTGCACTGGGCAGGATTCAGTGACCGTACGAGTCCTTGCGGATTTGCGGTCACCTATGTTGTTACTAGACAGTCCGAGCTTCCGAGTCACTGCGACCTGCTCCGTTCCGGAGCAGGCATCCCTTCTTCCGAAGGTACGGGACTAACTTGCCGAATTCCCTAACGTTGGTTGCTCCCGACAGGCCTTGGCTTTCGCCGCCATGGACACCTGTGTCGGTTCTCGGTACGGACACTATGCTCGTCTTTTCATGGGCCCCAGGTTGAATCACGTTTCCCTATGCCGCCGTTCGTCCGCTTCCTGCCATTACGGCTTCCACGGAGTTGGACGGTTCGACCGGGCGAATGCCCGGCGTGATCGACCCCAGGGCGTCAACTTTCACTGCATAGTGGCACAGGAATATTAACCTGTTTCCCATTTCGTCATAGTCGAGTTGCGGTATGACTTAGGACCGGCTAACCCTCAGCTGATCAGCAGTGCTGAGGAACCCTTATCCATTAGGCCGTCGGGGTTCTCACCCGACTATCGCTGCTACTATGGCCAGGATTTTCGTCACGCATCGGTCCACAGGAATTCTCATCCCTGCTTCCACCCAATGCGAGCGCCAATCTACTCGATTACCAGTATGAGTGGTACGGACAGGTCTCGGTGGTGGATTTGAGTCCCGATCATTTTGGGCGCCTCAAACCTCGGCCGGTAAGCTGTTACGCTTTTCTTAGAGGGTAGCTGCTTCTAAGCTCACCTCCCGGCTGTCTAGGGCTCGAGACCACCTTCAGAGGATTACACTTAATCCACACTTGGGGACCTTAACCTATCTCTGGGTTGTTCCCCTCCTGGTACACAGGCTTACCCCGCGCACCGGAATCCCCGCGTCAAACAGCGTCTGTAGGTTTGGAGTTTGACAGGTGTGCCGACTCCTCTCGGAGGCGGACACACCAATCGGTCGCTCTACCCCACAGACTACCTCGGCGGAGGTCATGCTTCGACATGTTTCGATTGGAACCAGCTGTTGCCGGACTCGATGGGCCTTTCACCCCTACACATAGATCACGAGAGGGTATTGTAGGACACCAACTCTAACAGACTTCCACGTGCCTTTCGGCACGCTTCATCTTGTCCATGCGTAGATCGTCCGGATTCGGGTCGTGTCCACATGGCTCCCCGCGCTTGAACACGGCGGCCCTCGGGCAAAGCCCTGCGGCCATGTCGGTTTCCCTGTGCCTCCCCGGATACTCCGGTTAGACTTGCCATACAGACACACTCCCTGGCTCGTTTTTCAAAACGTACGACAGAACATCGGCTTCCTGTAAGTCTTACTGGAGACTCGCGTCTCGGTCATTCGTTACAGGACCTTGTATGCCCTGTCGCTCGATCGCCAACTGATTTCATGCTCTCTTTCGCCTCCCTTCTGAGGGTACTTTGCAGCGTTCGTTCACACTACTTGTTCACTATCGGTCTCAGGTTGTGTTTAGCCTTCGCAGTCGATGCCTGCGTTATTCGCGAGGGATATCCAACCCCCGCTACTCTGGCACTACCGCACAGCGTACTGGTCTTCGAGTACCGGGGGTTGTCACCCTGTATCACGCTCTATTCCAAGAGACTTCGTGAAGACGGTCGGCTGATGAGAGGTAGCCCGGGACACCACATTGCCCGTGAGGGCTTCGGTTTGGGCTGTATTCGCGTTCACTCGCGGTTATCTTAAACGTCCTATCAACGTTTGCGTTTTTCTTTTCCTTCCCGATATC
>NZ_WPCB01000073.1:0-12862 GCF_009741785.1 Haloarcula sp. CBA1122 | reverse complement strand
GGGCGGCGATTTCGGCCGGCGAGTTCCCGGCCGCGTTCGAGGGCGTGACGGAGGCGATGCTGGACGCGTTCTGTATCGCCGGAACGCCGGAGACGGTGGCCGAGCGCACGGCAGAATTAGAAGAATATGCCGACAGTATCGTGTTCGCGTCGCCGCTCGGGCCGGACGTCGAGACGGCTATCGATTTGCTTGGGGCGGTCCTCGACCGCCGGAGCCACTGAACAGCGACAGCACGGCCCCCAGCGACAGGTACCCGAAGAAGACGACCGAGACGGTCGTGATGACGGCACCGACGGCGAGCATGAGTGCCGCCAGCGGGTCGTTCAGTGCCACGTCGATGAACCAGCCGGGCATGTCGATGATGCTCTGGAGCAGTTCCGACAGCAGTCCTTGCATTACCTGAACGTTAGCGTGGCCCTACTTTGTGTTTGCGTTCCCGGCCACAACGTGGTTGCTCGTGGGTCGCTGTCGTCCGGGGCCACGGGCGAACGACCCTACGCAACGGGCTCGAGTTCCGCTGAGAAGTGTCTGAGTTCTTCCATCGGTGGCTCCCAGACTATTTTCAGGCCAGTGTACTCGTCGCGACGGTCACGAACTCGCGCAGCGGTCTCCGCGATGTGTTCGAGGTGTTCGCGCCAGTACGTCCGGCGAGGAAGGGCGAGCCGAACGAGTTCTGGGCGGTCGGTCCCGGGGAACGCAAACGAGCCGAGTTCGACTGTCCGGACGCCGCCTTCGCGGTAGAGTTCGCAGACGAGCCGCTGCCCGGGGAACTGGTCAGCGGGGATGTCCGGGAGCAGGGCGGCCGCATCGATGTAGACGGCGTGGCCGCCGGTCGGCGTGACGATCGGGATATCGCGCTCACGCAGGAGGTCGCCGAGGGTCGCGACTTGTTCGATCCGCTCGGCGACGTACGGCGGTTGGACCGCTTCCTGCAGGCCGGTCGCCATCGCTTCAAGATCACGACCTGCGAGGCCACCGTAGGTCGGGAATCCTTCATACAGGATCGCGCGCTGTTTGCACCGTTCAAACAGGGCAGCGTCGCGGACTGCGGTGAACCCGCCGATATTTGCGAGTGCGTCCTTTTTCCCACTCATCGTGATTGCGTCCGCGGGACGCAACTGCTCGCGAGCGATCTCACTGAGTGGCGTATCGGCGTATTCGGGGTCCCGTTGCTTGATGAACTGTGCGTTTTCGGCGAACCGGCAGGCGTCAATGACGAACGGTACGTCGATTTCCGTGGCGAAGGCGGCCGTCTCGCGGATGTTCGCCATCGACACCGGCTGGCCGGCGGCGGAGTTGTTCGTGATCGTCAGGACGACAGCCGAGACGGCGTCCTGCCCGTACTCCTCGACAGCGTCCCACCCCCGATCTGTGTCGAAGTTTCCGGCAAACGTCCCGACGCTATCAGTAGTCAGGTCTGTCTCTGCCGGGCAGTCAACCGCGATAGCGCCCTGGTTCGTTACGTGTGCGCGGGTGGTGTCGAAATGCGTGTTGTTGAGCACGACGTCACCCTCGTCCAGTAGCGCCCCGAACAGGACGTTCTCCGCGCCGCGGCCCTGATGTGTCGGCACCACGCGGTCGAATCCCATCACGTCAGCGACCGCCTCACGGAAGCGTTCGAACGAGCGCGAACCGGCGTAGGCCTCGTCCCCGCGGACCACGTCCGCCCACTGGTCGTCGCTCATCGCGCCAGTCCCCGAATCAGTCAACAGGTCGATAAAGACATCATCCGCAGCGAGGTTGAAGACGTTGTGTCCGGCCTCAGCGAGCGCGTTTTCACGCCGCTCACGGGGCGGAAGCTGTATCGACGTTACCGATTTAGCCTTGTACGAGCGCATGCTGTGTCGCAGTACGCCGATTGACTTATTCCCCATCTGATATTTTGTGTACAGAGGTGGGCTGAGATGTCCATCACCAGACGGGTACGGCTATCGGTGGACACGTCTTTCTGGCAGGCTAAAATAGCGGGCATTTTGAGGCCAGAACTGCTGGAGGGACGTATGAGCGTTCGCGAGGAATTCGACGCGTGGGCGGCCGAAGGCAAAGACAGAGGGATGGAAGACCGGCACTGGCACACCGCCAAGCACGTCCTCGCCCGGATGCCGGTCGAACCGGGCGACACGGTACTCGACCTCGGTACTGGCTCGGGCTACGCGCTCCGTGCGCTCCGTGACACCAACGACGCCGGCCCCTGCTACGGGCTCGACGGGTCACCGGAGATGCTCCGGAACGCCCGCGAGTACACGGACGACAACGGTATCGGGTTCCTGCGTGGCGACTTCGACGCGCTGCCGTTTGCGACCGACAGCATCGACCATGTGTTCTCGATGGAGGCGTTCTACTACGCCAGTGATCCGCCACACACCCTCGAAGAAATCGCGCGAGTGCTGCGACCGGGCGGGACCGCCCACATCGCGGTGAACTACTACGAGGAGAACGTCCACTCCCACGAGTGGCAGGAGTTCATCGACATCGAGATGACCCGCTGGAGCGGCCCGGAGTACCGCGAGGCCTTCCGCGAGGCCGGCCTAGCCGTTGCGTCGCAGGACACGATCCCCGACCGCGAGGTGGAGATTCCGCCGGCAGATGCGTTCCCCACGGACGAGTTCGAGACCCGCGAGGCGATGGTCGAGCGCTACCGCGAACTGGGGACGTTGCTGACCGTCGGCGTCGCCACCGAATAACGAGGTAGGCATCAGAGCACGGCGTCGGTACGACCGACAGGGTATTTTGTGACCGCAACCAAAACCAGGGTGTATGGCCGAAGACGCCTCGCTGGAGGACTTTCTCGACGATAGCAGCGAGAGCGAGGACGAGGGGGACGACGGTATTTCTGCGGGAGACGATACTGTAGGGATGGAGAGCGAAGCCCCCGATTCCGGAGCCTCGACTGACGCGGTCGACCCGGCCGTGACGACGTACGCGTGGTCGCCCGAGGGAGCGGCGTGTGACGAGTGTGGCGAGGTCGTCGAGCGCCGGTGGACACAGGACGGGCTCCTCGTCTGTGGGGCCTGTAAGTCCTGGTGAACGGCGCTACTGGCCGTCAAACGGATGTGTGTTTCTCTCACCCATCCACAGAGTTACATGCGCTCACGCCGTAGGCGTGGCTACAACTGACCGGCCCGGAGGATGTGGCACCCACACAAGACACTTACTGGTCGACAGGGCAGACTATCCCACCAGTCCCCGTGCCAAGGCGTCGTCCCACGAGATCGCGACTATGACAGATACTGACACCTCACGCAGTCAACAGTCGGACAGTCCCCTCCGCGACGCCACACGCGTCGCCAATCAGGTGATCGAAAACGTCGAGCAGGTCATCGTCGGGCAACACGACGCAATCGAGCACATCGTGACGGCGGTGCTCGGCCGCGGACACATTCTACTTGAGGACGTCCCCGGCGTCGGCAAGACGATGCTGGCCCGCTCCGTCGCGGCCTCCTTCGACGGCGAGTTCAAGCGCGTCCAGTTTACGCCCGACCTCCTGCCGACCGACGTGACCGGTGTCAACATCTACAACCAGAAGACACAGGAGTTCGAGTTCCGGCCCGGCCCCATCTTCGCCAACGTCGTCCTCGGCGACGAAATCAACCGTGCACCGCCGAAGACGCAGTCGGCGCTGCTTGAGGCGATGGAGGAACAGCAGGTGTCCGTCGACGGGACCACACATCCCGTGCCACAGCCGTTTACCGTCATCGCCACGCAGAACACGGTCGAGCAGAACCGGGCCTACGACCTCCCGATGGCTGAACTCGACCGGTTCATGACGAAGCTCCATCTGGGCTATCCGAACGAAGCGGCAGAGACGGAGATGCTGGGTGACGTGGTGGGGCAACATCCCATCGAGGAACTCACGTCGGTCGCCACCCTCGAAGCGCTGTCCGCCGCTCGGGAGACGGTGGCCGACGTGACCGTCGAAGAGCCCATTCGCTCGTACGCGACCCGGCTGGCGCGGTACACGCGGGAGAACGCACAACTGGGCGTCAGCCCGCGAGGGAGCATCTCGCTGCTGCGGGCGGCACAGGCCCGGGCCGTCCTCGACGGCCGCAGCTACGTCATCCCCGACGACATCCAGACGGAAGCGCCGGTTGTCCTCCCACATCGCATCCGCACCGAGAGCAGCGAGCAGAACGCCCGGGAACTCGTCGCGGAGGCGCTCGATACCGTCTACGTCGAATGAGACCGACGCGCCGCGGTTTCGCCGTCCTCGCCGTCGCCGTTGCCGCCCTCCTCGTCAGTGCCAGATTCGGCCAGCCCGGGCTCACCGCTGTCGCCGGCCCGCTGTTCGTCGGCGTGTTCGCCGCCGCCGTCCAGGTTCGCTGGAGCGGCGCGCCGACCGTCGAACGGAGCCGACTCCGCCGTGGCTTCCCCGGCGAGACGAAACCCGTCGAGTTCCATGTCGACGGCAGCGGCATCGCGACAGTCACCGACCGGCTCTCCGAGGGGTTAGAGGGGGAGACGACGGTCACTAAATCCCTGCCCGCGACGGTGACCTACCGAGTCACCTACACGGCCCGGGGCGAGCAACAGGTCGGCCCCGTCGAGGCGATGGTGACGGACGCGCTGGGACTCATCAGAGAGCGCTACACCATCGAGAGCAGGACAGCCGTACTGGTGTATCCGCCCGTTTACCGGCTGGGCGGGACGGACGCGTTCGCGCGAACGTTCACGCCGGAGAACGAGGACCGGCAGTCGTTCGACCGACTGCGGGAGTACGTCAGCGGCGACTCCCTACGGGACGTGCACTGGAAATCCAGCGCCAAGCGCGAGGACCTGCTGGTCAAGGAGTTCACTGACAACCGGAGCGACCGGACCCTGCTCGTTGCTGCGGAAGCCCAGCGGGGCCACGCCGACGAGATGGCCGCCGCAGCGGCGACTATCACGATGGCTGCGCTGGAGAGCGGTCTCGCGGTCGAACTCGCCGTCCCGAACGGCGCGGTCGAGCAGGGGTACGGCGACACCCACCGGACGCGACTGCTCGAACTGTTGGCCCGGGCTGACGCGGGCCGGACCGACCGGGCGGACGACGCCGACGTGGTGGTCACGGCCAACGGCGACGGCGTCACTGTGTCGGTCAACGGCCGCCGGCAGTCCTTCGCCGACGTGACCGCCAGCCGAGACAACCCCATCGCGGGCGAGGTGAACGGATGAGCGCCGTCGTCGTGGAACGAATCCGCCGCCGAGTCCCGTGGAGCGGGTCACGAACGTTGGCGCTGCTTGCGGCGGCGCTGGCTATCGGCGCGCCGCTGCGGACGATGTACTATCTCAGCGACGTAGTCGGCGACCCGACTCTGTTTCTGGCGCTCACCGCACTCTCGCTCGTCGGTGCGACGCTGCTGGCCCGCGTACTCAGGCCACCCCTCGCGGTCGCTGTCGGCGCAGTGCTGTTCGCCGGCGGTCTCGGTGCGTACATCCTGAACCTCTCGACGAACCCGGCAGTGACAGAACTTCTGGGCGACACCGCCGCTCTGCTGACCGGACGGTCACTGCTCCAGATTGCCAAGGTCAGGCTGTGGGTGCTGTCGTTCGCGCCGGCACCGGTGTTTCTGACCTGGTACTTCGCCTTGCGGCGCTGGTACGTGACGGCGACGGTGGCGGCCGGCACGGCGCTGGCGTTCTTCGCCCTGACGACCGACGCCGGCGTGGTGACGACGCTGCTGGGCGTGGTCGGCATCGCGGCGACCATCGGCTTCGGGACGCTCGATACGCTGTCGGCGGACGAGCCGGCGGACCTGACGAAGCGACCCGATGCGATGTCCGGCAGCAGCGAGACGGGACAGACGGACGACGACAGCGAGGGCATCGACGCCGGGCGGCGAGCCGTCCTCGAACAACTGGCGGCGATAATCGTCGTCCCGGCGGCGCTCTCGCAGGTCCCGATCACCCGGGATAGTTTGCTGTCGTACGATGATGGGTCGGACGGCCAGACCGTCGAAGGGAGCCTCTTCGACGCCGGGGAGTCCCTCTCGGTGCTCGGGAGCATCTCGTTGACGCCGGAGATACGGTACACGGTCGAAAGCGAGGAACCGCGCTACTGGCGGGTCGCCTCCTACGACCGCTACACCGGCAACGGGTGGGTGCGGACGGGGAACCCCATCCCGTACGACGACCAGCGCCTCGACTCTCCTGAGGGAGAGACCCGGACACTTCGACAGGAGTTCCGGGCGGAGTCGACCATCGGGACCGTCCCGGCCGCCTGGAAGCCCGTCCGTTACTCGGGGGAGCCGTCGGTACTGGTCTCCAGCGAGGGCGGGTTCCAGCCTAACGGTACGCTGTCGACGGGCGACAGCTACGAGGTCAGGAGCGAACTGCTCGTGGCGACGCCCGACGGGCTGCGCGGGGCCGGCACTGACTACGACGACGCGACCGCGGAGCTGTACACTCAACTCCCCGACAGCACGCCGGATCGGGTCGCCGAACGGACGTCCATCCTCACCGCGAACGCCGAAAACCCCTACGAGACGGCACTGGTCGTCGAGCGGTGGCTCCAGGAGAGCAAGGGCTACTCGCTGGAGGTCGACCGACCCGACTTCAACGTCGCCGACGCCTTCCTCTTCGAGATGGACGAGGGGTACTGTGTCTACTTCGCGACGACGATGGTGACGATGCTCCGGACACAAGGCATTCCAGCGCGCATGACCGTCGGCTACACGTCCGGCCAGCGAATCGACGAGAACCAGTGGGTTGTGCGCGGGCTCAACTCCCACGCCTGGGTCGAGGTGTACTTCCCCGACCAGGGCTGGGTGCAGTTCGACCCGACGCCGTCCGGGCCGCGCGAGGCGGTCAGGCAGCAGCGTATCGAGGAGGCGAGTTCGGACGAATCGTCACCCACTGTCGGCGACGACAACCCGGTCGAACAGTACACGCCATCCGACACGTCGACACCCGCCCCGCTGACCGAGACCGACGAAACCGAGGCCGAGCCGACTGAGACACCAACGGCCACAGAAACCGACACGCCAACCGGCACTGCAAGGGAGCCGGGCACGGGCGACGATGCGGGGCCGAGCCTGCCGGACCTCCCGTCACGCGAGGAGATGACGCTCGGCGTCGTTGCACTGCTCGGTATCGCGGCGGGCGCGCGTCGGTCCGGCCTCAGCGGGCGAGCCTACCGGGCAGTGTGGCTGCGCTACCAGCGCCGCGTGGACCCCGAGACCGACATCGAGCGAGCGTTCCAGCGGGCCATGTGCGTCCTTGCGACGGAACACCGGGACCGCGAGAGCGGTGAGACAGTCCGGGCGTATCTCGACGCGATAGAGGCCGACGACCGGGTCCGTCGGCTGGCGGCGCTACGGGAACGACTCCGGTACGGCGGCGAGGTCGACGAAGCGGTTGCCGACGAGGCCGTCGAAATCGCTGATAGAATCGTCTCCGCCCGGTAGTCCCCGACAGTGTTTAATAGGTCGTGTTCGTAGGCGCGATTGTAATGTCGGAAGTCTGCTCGACGTGCGGGCTGCCTGAGGAGCTCTGCGTCTGTGAGGACGTCGCTAAGGAGTCCCAGGAGATTAACATCCGCATCGACGAGCGCCGTTACGGGAAGGAGGTAACGATTATCGAGGGATTCGACCCGAAAGACGTCGACATGGACTCGCTGTCCTCAGACCTCAAATCGAAGTTCGCCTGCGGTGGCACTGTCGAGGACGGGCAGATAGAGCTCCAGGGCAATCACACGGGCCGCGTCGAGGATTTCCTCCGCGACAAAGGTTTCAACGTCGCCTGAACTCCTGACTGCCAACGGTTCTCGTGAGAGCGCCGTGGCAAGCCACTGCTGTGACCTGCTCGCCAGCTTTTCAGTCTGGTCTGCTCGCGAGTGTTCGCTGCGGCCGGCCACGAGTGGTTCAGGTCTGGCTGTTTTTTTACCGTCGTGGGCGCTTCTGGTAGCGACCGGTCGAGACAGATTTTGTTGCATGATACCAGCACCCATAATCGGCGGTCAACTATTTCAACCACGGGGAGGTAACTGTTTGCAATGTTCGTTGTACCCCGACGGGTGGTGGCCGTCGGACTCGTGGTCCTTCTCCTCGGTGGGGGATTCGCGTCGCTCCCGGTGGCGGCGAGCGCTGACCACGGGGCGGTGACCGGGGCCAGCGTCGACACAGCAGTCGGCGGAGCCAGCGAGAACAGTACGTATCAGGCTGATAGGACGTCAGAGCAAGATAGTGGTGGGACAGGCGAGACAGCGGCCACTGCCGAGGCGAGCGGTTCGCTAGCCCGGGTCGGAAGTGCCGATACACACCGTCGACGGCCGCGGCGACAGGGTGGGAACACTGCCGGAGGGGCCGTCGCGATGGCGGCCAGCATTGAGACAGGGACAGCCACGTCGGGTGCGACACAGACCAACGACGGCGACGTGATTCAGCAGACACAGACCTACGCGCGCATACCGGAGGAGCCGGGCGAAGTCGCGGTGACCCTGACCTACGAGGTTCCGGACCGGGTCGTCGACCTCGAAACACACGTCCCAGCGGAAGCGACGGTGACTGACACCGACGGGTTCGAGCGCGTCAACGAGTCCGTCTACGAGTGGGAAGAAACGACGGATACGGCGACGGTCAGCTACCGCATCAACCCGAACCGGACCATCGAGAAGAGCGGTCCGGAGGGGGCCGAGGGCCGCTATCTCAGCGTCGATACGGGCGACTGGGCGCTGCTCACGCGGTCACGGACGCCGACGCGCTGGCGCTACACTGGCCAGGACCCCGTCAGGTACAACCGGACACTCCGGACGGCAGGCCCGGGTGCGGCGGGCGAGGAGATCGTGTACCTCGGCGAGGTAGCGACCTTCGAGGAGACGGCGCACAACCAGACGTTCACGCTGGCTATACCGGAGCGGGCGACGATGACGGCCTCGCCGATTTCGGTCCTCGACTCGATGGCGAACGCGTCGAACGCCCTCCGGGTCGGTGACCGTGACGAGCAGGTGTTCGTCGTCGCCGCGCCGTCCGAGGCCGTCGAGTGGGGCGTCGAGGGGTATCAGATCGGTGACGCAGATATGTGGGTCCAGTCCCGCCAATCGCTGGATACCGCCAACAACGTCTGGCTCCACGAGTACGTCCACAGCCGGCAGGCCTACGAGACGACGCGGGAGACGCGGTGGACGGTCGAGGGCTGGGCGACGTACTACGCCGCTGTCCTGACGCTGGAACAGGACCGGATCGGGTTCGACGAGTTCCGGGCACAGCTCGCAGCGGGCGGACGCCCCGTCTACAGCGACGTGGCGCTGACGGACCGGTCGAGTTGGACGAACGACGCGAACTACAGGAAGGGCGCGCTGGTAGCCGGGCGGGCAGACGTCCATATCCGCTCGGCTACTGACCGCAACAAGACACTCCAGACTGTGTTCCAGTCGCTAAACGGCTACCGCGACCCGGTCACGCAATCGCAGTTCCTCAGCGAGGTCGAGGCCACTGGCGGGGCAAGCGTTCGGAACACGACCGCGACGGAGACCGAAACGACAACAACGGTGGCGATGTGGAACGAGACGACGCACCGGCGGTTGTTCGGTGCGATCCCCGCCCGTATCGGCTACAGCCTCCCACCGGTCGACCGCGCGGACGCCTACCGTGCAGACAGTCTCTACCGGTCGGACGCACCCGTCGGCGGGAGCGAACCGATCCGGCTGGCGACCAACGAGACGCTCACGGTCGACGCGGTCGTCGAGAACGCCGGCGGTGATGCGGGAGCGTACAACGTGACGCTCGCGGTCAACGAGACCGTCGTCGCCGCGAAACAGGGCCAGATCGAACCGGGGGAGCGGACCGAGGTCGAAGTGACACACACGTTTGCCGACCCCGGCCGATACGTGATCAGTGTCGACGGCGACACCGTCACTGTCGTGGTGACGGAACCGGCAGCGGCCAGCGTCACTGACGTCACCGCGAGTCCGCAAGAAGTCAGGCAGGGGGACAGTGTGGACGTGACCGCCACTGTCGCCAACGACAACGAGATTCCGGGGACAATCGCGGTCGAGTTCCGCCGCAACGGCACCGTGTTCGCGGAGCAACGGCTGTATCTACCGCCACAGGCGACGACGACAGTCGTGCGGACGGTCACCCTCGGCGAACCCGGAACAGTCTCGCTGTCGGCGGGTGACGGACGGACCGCGACGGCGGTCGAGGTGGTCGTCTCGACCGAAACAGCCGAACCAACGTCGACGCCGACGGAGCGGCTCACAGACACACAGACGACAGCCGGCGAGGGCAACGGCTTCACCGCGCTCGTGGCCGGTCTCGCGGTGTTGCTTGCGGCCCTGATCGCCCGTCAGCGCGGTTCCTGACACGAGGCCGAAGGGAACAGTTATTGCGGTCGGCTAGCCGTTGTCAACCGTGAACGTCGGAATCGCGTACGCCGTTCTGTCGGCGCTGGTGTTCGGGGTGTACCTGTTCGTGATGAAGCGGTGGTTCACCGAGTATCCATCGCCGGTGTTCCTGTTGCTTACGTACAGCCTGGTCCCCATCGTCTACCTCCCCATCGTCTTCGTCAGCAACGAGCCCTTCCTCCCGGCGGGCAACCGCGTCAACGTCCTCTCGTCGGTTCTCGCCGTGACGGCGGTGACGGCGGTTGGACTGCTCACCCTCTTTCGAGCGATCCGCGTCGGCGAAGTCTCCTACGTGTCGCCGATCAGCAAAATCGTTCCCGTGTTCGTGTTACCGCTGGAAGTCGGACTGCTGGGCCAGCATCTCTCGGCGCTGCAGGTCGGCGGTGTCGTCGTCGCGACCGCCGCCGTCTACGTCGCGAACTGGCAGGGCACAGCGTTGCTGGCCCCGCTCAAGCGGGCCCGGAAGTCCCGGCCCGCACAGCTAGCCTTACTGTCGGCTGCGGCGTTCGCGCTCGTCGATGTAAGCAAGCGGGTGCTGATGCAGGAACTGGCCGTCGAACCGACGACCTACATCCCGGTGATGGCCGTCGGCATCGCCGTCTTGATGACGCCGCTCGCGTTCCGGTATCAGGTCCCGCCGGGATGGCGGGGGGACCTCCCGAAGTTCGTCGTCGCGGCGATGTTCGTCGCCTACGCGAACCACATCGTGTTGCTGTCCTTCCAGTTGCTCCCGGCGAGTATCGTCTCACCCATCGTCAACGGGCAAGCCATCGTCGCCGTTATTCTGGGCGCGATTGTTCTCGACGAAGCGCAGTTCCGAGCACGCCTGGCCGCTGCGGGGCTGGCTATCGTCGGTATCGCGATGATATCGGTCGGATAGAAAGGTCAGGCCGACTTTCGTTCCGACGAGCAGCCGACTTGTACCGCATAGCTGGATTGAAGCCACGCGGTCGGGTTCTCGGTGTCGTAGAGACGACGTCGCCGCCGCCAGTTGTGAAGCTGCCGTACTGCTCGTCGGAGTCGGTAGTATCGCGCGACGCTGGTTCCATTGTGGTACAAGGGCACATCCGACACAGTGACACATAAATGTTTCTCAAATGTAGTATGGAGTAATATTAGCATACTAGGATTTGGCCGCATAGTTTCGTCCGACTGAGAGACCAGCACCGATATGTGGCCGCCAGTGAAGTCATCAGGTATGACACGAGCGGACGCCCCAGTGACGCCGCCAGTCGTGCTGACCGTCGCCGGCAGCGACTCCGGTGGCGGGGCCGGTATCCAGGCCGACGTCAAGACCATCGAGGCCTGTGGCGGCTTCGGGACCAGCGCGATCACCAGCATCACGGCACAGAACACCACGGGCGTACAGGGTCAGCATCTGCTCCCGATTGAACAGATCGAGGCCCAGATCGAGGCGGTCACGGGAGATTTCGACGTGGCCGCGGTCAAGACGGGGATGCTCGCAACGAGCGACGTCATCGACCTGGTCGTGGAACACGCTGCCGACCTGCCGAACCTCGTCGTCGACCCGGTGATGGTGGCGGCGTCGGGCGACCGACTGCTGGCCGCCGAAGCCGAAGACGCCTACGAGACCCTCATCGCCGAAGCGACGGTCGTCACGCCCAACGCCGACGAGGCCGCCGTCCTGACCGGGCGCGATGTCGACGACCCCGCGGCCGCGGAACGAGCGGGCCGCGACCTCGTCGAGATGGGGGCCGACAGCGCGCTCGTGAAAGGGGGCCACGTCCCGGGTGACGACGTCGTCGACACCCTCGTGACCGAGGACGGGGTAACGACGTTCCGCCACGACCGCATCGACACCGAAGCCACTCACGGCTCTGGCTGTACGCTCTCCTCGGCCATCGCGACGCAGTTGGCCCACGGCGACGACCTGCCGACGGCAGTCGGAGACAGTATCGACCTGCTTGCGAGCGCAGTCCGGTACAACCTCGACGTTGGTGAAGGCCCGGGTGCGGTCCACCACCTCGTCCAGACGCGCAACGACGCCGCACGCCATCCGACGAGCGAGGCCGTCGAGCGGGCTGTGTCGGCGCTCGTCGAGGCGGACGTGTCGACGCTGGTCCCCGAGCGAGGGATGACCGTCGCCGGCGCGACGCCCTACGCGGAGACGCCGGACGCGGTCGCCGCCGTCGAGGGCCGCATCGCCCGCACGATGGACGGCGTCCGGCCGAACCGCGGCGTCCGCTTTGGCGCATCGACGACGGTGGCTCGCGCCCTCCTGGCCGCCCGGGAGCACGACCCGGCGATTCGGTTCGCCGTCGACTGCCGGCTGACCGACGCCGTCGAGGACGCGCTGGCGTCGCTGGACGGCCGCGTCGCTGCGTACGACCCCACGCAGCGCCCGGACGGGGTTTCCGACGACGCCACGGCGACAGTGGGGCGTCGACCGGGCGTTCGGGACCAGCGACGGAACGCCGGTCGCCGTCGTCGGCCGCGAGGGCGTGGGTGACCGACGGCCGCGTGGATGCTGCTCGCAGCGGACGGTCGACGGACCTCGTCGTCCCGGGTGGAGACCATCGGGGA
>NZ_WPCB01000059.1:0-20133 GCF_009741785.1 Haloarcula sp. CBA1122 | reverse complement strand
CGACAGTGGGCGTTGATCTCGATGATGGCGTCGTGGCGCTGACAGACGGCGGCGACACGCTCGACGGGGCCAAGCGTCGCGCTCCGGACGTGAACGCCGGGCGCAGTGGTGCGTCCGCAAGCGCGCCGAGCTGGTCGTCGACGAACGCGACCGGGTCATCGGGCAGGAACTCGGAGCGGTCGCGGTCCGTCATCGCTCGGGCGGCCTCGCGGGTCCGGTCGTCGAGCGCGATACCGCCGAGGAACGCACACCCGACGTGGGACTCGACCGTGCGGGCCCACGACGCGTCGGCCTCGCCGCTCAGACTCGCGAGGGCGAGTCGCGGCTCGAACATCAGGCCACCTCCGAGAGAGCTGTTTCGACGGCACGGTTCACCCGTTCAGCGTCGGCCGCGTCGTCGAGGGTCGTATCGGTTCTGACGACCGGCACGTCGAGCAGCGTGGAATCGTCGTCGTCCAGTACGAACGCGTCAGCGAAGGGGTACGCCTCGGCCACGCCGCCAGTGCTGGGCTCCAGCCCGACGCCGGCCATCAGGTCCGCCGCCGGCCCGGAAAACACCGTGTCCTCGATGAACGGCGAGACGGCGACGACCGTTGTCTCGTGTAGCGCCTGCTCGAACTCATCGATGGCGAGCATCGGCCCGAGCGAGGTCACGGGGTTCGACGGGCCGATGACAACCGTATCGTCAAGTGCGGTCAGGACGGCATCCGTCGCGCTGGCCCGTTCTGCGCCCCTGAACTCAACATCTTCGACCGGCGGCTCCCCGTTCCGACCGACCCACCACTCCTGAAAGTGCATCGGACCGCTCGGCGTGTGGATGATGGAAGCGACCGGGTCGTCGCTCATCGGTAACAGTGTCCGGTCCAACCCGAACGCGTCGGCGAGCGTCCGCGTCACGGCTGTGAGTGATTGGCCCTCGTCTAGGAGCGAGGTGCGCGTGACGTGGACCGCGCGGTCCCGGTCGCCGATGTGCATGAACTCCGCAACGCCGGAGAAGCGGCGCCAGCGGGCAATACTTCGGCCCTCAGTCTGCGCGTCGTCGGGGAGGTATCGAGGACCACTATCCAGCCCGGCGGCGTCGGCGAGCCGCGTCAGTTCACTGTGTGTCTCGGCGGTGTCGTCGGCGATACCCCACCAGGTCTCCCGGTCGAGGACCTCACCGTCGAGAAACAGGACGGTATCGAGGTCCGGGCACACGAGATGGCCTCCCAGTTCGATATCGTCGCCGGTGTTGGCGACGACAGTCGTCGCCGCCGGCGAAAACACGTCGTCGGCACCGGCGAGGAGCTTCGGCGTTCCCGTCCCGCCGGCGAGAAACGTCACCATGTCTCGACGTAGGGGGAACTGACAGTATAAACGTGGCCACTGAAACTGGTCGGAGCTGGAAAGCAGTCTGGCGGAGACAGTGTTCTATTCAGAGAATCACAGCTGAGAATTGGGTGGGTAGAGTGAAGGGTATCGGTAGGATAGGCAGGGTAACGGGTGCTATGCCCATCGTGAATCCACACCGCTTCGCGCCTGCAGCCTCCAACGAAGAGTACGTCTACGGGTCCTGTGCGCCGGGCTGGCATTCGGCCGCCACGCATCAGGACGCTCTCGACGATTGGATCGCACATATGCAGGCACACGACATCGAGCGGGTCTGCTGTCTGCTTCCCGGACAACAGCTCGACGACGCTGGGGCCAACATCCAGCGCTATCGGGAGGCCTTCGGAGCGTCATCAGTCCGCCACGTACCGGTTCCCGACCACCAACTCATCCCCCAAGACCGCCTCCACGACGATATTCTGCCGTTCCTGGTTGACGCCTGTGAGACAGAAGAGCGGGTCGTCGTTCATTGCCTGGCCGGCATCGGCCGCACCGGACAGGTACTCGCCGCGTGGCTGGTGTATCATTACGACTACGGCCCCGACCGCGCCATCGAAACTGTCCAAGAGATGGGCCGTGACCCGCAAGACGCTATCGAATCGGGGAACGCGACTGAAGCGGAGCTGTCCAGTCTGCTGTCGTCGGTCGCACGCTTGTAAAAGGCCCCGTCGGTGCTCAGTCCGTCCGCGGGAGGAGCCGCGCGCCGACGGCAAAGCCGACGACGGCACAGACTGTGAGAACGGCGAGTGGGGCGAGTGCTTCACCGGTTCCGGTTGTCGCCGCACGGACGCCACGCGAGAAGTACGTCAGCGGCGAGAGCCAGGTCGGGAGCCACGCGGGCAGGAGGGTCTGTGGGACGAACGTCTCCGAGAGGAAGAGCAGCGGGAGCGCGAGGCCGTTGCTCGCCGCGATGACGCCGTCCTGTGAGTCCGCAAGGCTGCCCAGCATCGCACCGACGGCACAGAACAGCGCGACGCCGAGGCCGACAAAGGGGAGTAGGAGCACAGAGGGGCGGATGGTCGCGCCGGTCAGCCACACCATCATGCCGAGTATGATGAGGCCGGCGATGCCGATGATGACGACGTTGACGAGCGTCTGAGCGAGCAGCCACTCAGTTCGGGTCAGCGGCGTCGTCGCCAGTTTCTCGAAGCGGTTGCCGTCCCGATGCCGCGCCACCTCGCTACCGACGCGGGAGAGTGGCGTAAACAGGACGACGACGGCCAGATAGCCCGGCGCGTAGAAGCTCGGCGGTTCCGTGAACAGGCCGCCGCCGCCAGGCTGGGTCTGGACCAGCACACCGAAGATGACGACGATGATGACCGGGAAAAAGAACGTGAAGAAGACGGCCGTCCGTCGCCGGAGGAAAGCCAGCGACGCCGCGCGCGTCTCCGATGCGAGTCGCCCCAGTCGGCTCATTGGACACCACCTGCCGCCGGCTCTGTCCGGCGCGGTTCACCGCGCTGGCCGACAGCCGTTCCGGTGAGTTCGAGGTACACGTCCTCTAAGTCAGGCTGTTTCCAGGTGAGGCTGTCGTACTCGATGCCCGCCTGGCCCAGTTGCTCGGTGATGTTGCCGATGGACTCCGGGCGGATGCCGTAGACGACCAGCCGGCCGTTCCGGATCGCTGTCTCCGCCGGGTAGTCGATGGCTGAAACGGCGGCCTCGTCGAAGGTTCCGTCGACGATGAGTTGGCTGTCGCCGCCGTGTTCGGCCACGAGCTGGTCCGGCGAGTCGAGTGCGATGAGTGTCCCGTCGGCGAGGAGGCCGACGCGGTCCGCGAGCCGCTGGGCCTCCTCCATGTAGTGGGTCGTGACGAGTATCGTCACGCCGCGGTCGGCAAGCCCCTCCAGCAGTCGCCAGAGGTCACGCCGACCGGCCGGGTCGATGCCGGTGGTCGGTTCGTCCAGCACAAGGAGGTCCGGGTCGTTGATGAGCGCCGTCGCGACGCAGGCCCGTCGCTGCTGGCCACCCGAGAGGTTCTCGTATGTCGTGCTGGCAGTGTCGGTCAGACCGACATCGTCAAGGACGGCTTCGACATCGCGAGTGTCATCGTACAGACCGGCGTAGTATTCCAGCAGCTCCCGCGCGGTCAGCCGCTCGTGGGGCGAAAACGACTGTGGCAGCAGACCGATTCGGTCGCGGGCGACCGTTCTGGGCGACTGGCCGAACAGCCGAACCTCGCCGGTCGCGTCTGTCGTTCCGGTCAACGCCCGTACCAGCGTTGTCTTGCCAGCCCCGTTGGGACCGACCAGCGCGAGCACCTCTCCGGTGGTTGCCGTCAGCGAAACGCTGTCGAGTGCAACCGTATCGCCGTAGCGCCGCCCGACATCCGACGCGACCAGTACCTCGTCCATGCGCCCTCGTCCGGTCGGGTGGCCGAAAGCAGTTCCGTTCTCGCGCGACTATCGGCTACACGTTACGGCCACATCTCAGACAGACGGCCGGAAGCCACGGCTTGTCCGTGACGACTGGTTGGGTGTCTTCGCAGTGATCACAGAACTCAGTTTTCGTCGCCATTTGCCGAATATGTCACGGCAGAACAATAAATAGGTTGTTGTGCGGTAGATCTTCGCAAACCGATGGCAGCTCCGGCACGGGATTCCACTGACATCACGATACCCTGTTACATGACGTGCGACCGGACCTCGCGTACGATAGCGTCCACGTCGAACTCCTCACTGGCCTCGGCTTTGTCGTAGACGGTCTCGTCGTCGACACTGATTCTGAACACGCCGTGGTCGCCCATGACGAGCCGAACGCTGTCGAGTTCCCGCTCCAGTCCGGATAAAATCGCCTGCTGAACATCTACTGCTCGCTCGCGGAACCCACACGGGACGCAGTATTCGATTTCGACAGAGCTCATACCGGCTTTCACGGCTGTCTGCGTGAAAGCTCTATGGTCGGTCGACCAGCGTTCGGAGCCGACCGACGAGCGTCACGTCAAAGCGGTGGACGCCGTACAGCAGTCCGACCGAGGTGATGAACACTACCGTCGAGAGGCCGTACGACTGGGACAGTGCCGCCTGTGACAGCGTCGCCCCGACGCCGACGAACCCGCCCAGTATCGACGCGATAATCGGGAGGACACAGGAGACACACGAAAAGAGGCCGACGATGCCGCCCACTGCGCCGCCACTTGCATCGACAGCAGTCACGAACACCAGGTACGAAAGCGCCAGATAGCCGGCGATCTTCCACGGGATGAGCACCACGCTCAGGGTTGCGCCGCTGAACACGACCGTCGGCGAGAACCCGGGCGGGGCTTGTGTGACCAGCCGGAGGCCAGTTCCCTGACCGCCTGTGCCGTACACGCCGCCGACGTACCCCAGCACGAGCAGGTAGCCCAGGGCGAGAACCGCACTGCCGAGTGTTCGCCGGCGGCTTGTCAGTTCTGGGCGTACCCGCAGGACAACGAGACCGGCGATGTTGAGCCAGATGAACGGGAACAGCAGCAGGAACGGGTCCGTTGCGGGTTGGGCCGTGTTGAGGACGTAGCCCAGAACGAGGATGGCCTCCGCGTTCAATACGGCTGCCCAGGTCACCAGCGAGCGTGTGTCCGGGATTACATCCCTGAAGGTTGCTGTCGTGGTACTCATAGTGCGAGTGCATCAACAACGATGGCGATCAGGACCGCCCCGAGGTAGGCGTTCGACGCGTGGAACGCCCGGAACGCCGCCGCTTCGGTCTGCTCGCGGTGGAGCAGGATGACGGCCCAGAGGAACACTGCACCCAGCAACACCGACGTGACGGCGTACAGCCAGCCAAGCGGCGTGAGCACGCCCAGAACACCTGCTGCGATGAGCGTCGCCCCGAGATAGTAGACGATGTGCTTGCGCGTCTCGGTCTCGCCGCGGACGACCGGCATCATCGGGAAGCCGCCCGCCTCGTAGTCATCCTTGTACGCGAGCGCGAGATTGTAGAAGTGCGCTGGCGTCCAGAGGAAGATGACGACGGCGAGGACGATTCCCGGGAGGCCGACCGACCCGTCAGCGGCGACCCAGCCGATGAGCGCCGGCAGCGCGCCGGCGGCCCCGCCGATGACGGTGTTCTGGACGGTGTTGGGCTTCAGTACGAGCGTGTAGATGACGCTGTAGAACACAATCGCGGTCAATCCGAGGACCGCTACGAGTGCGTTCACCTGCCAGAACAGCCACAGCGAGGCGAGCGACAGGAGCAGGCCGAAAGTCAGTGCGTTCCGGACCGGAACCTGATGGGTCGCAATGGGACGGTCCGAGGTCCGGTCCATGCGCTTGTCGATGTCCCGTTCGAGAACGTGGTTGAACGTCCCCGACGCGCCGATAGAGAGGACGCCACCCCCGAGCGTGAGCAACACCGTCCGAACAGTGAGCGTCTGCCCGGCGGCGAGTGCCATCCCGGCCGCGGCGACCAGACACAGGAGCCACATCAGCCGGGGCTTCATCAGGCGGAAGTACGCTGATGCGGTCTCGACGATGCGCTCGCGGGTGGAAAGCGTCGGCGACCGTGCCGGACCGTCGTCGGCTGGCTCCGGCGCGAGTGTCGGGTTCTTCACGGGGGTCTCGTCATCACTGCCCGTCTCAGCTTCGAGGTGCCACGCCAGAGCCAGCACGAACGAGCCGAAGATGCCCATCCCCAGAGCGAGGTGGGCGCCGGGGAGCGCCGTCTCGGTGCTCGTCGCGACGACGGCACCGAGCGCTATCTGGACCGGGTACAGCGCGGTGCCGAGGAGGATAGCTGCCTTGACGCGGCCGCGACAGCTGGATCGGAGCCCGATAACGGCCACAGCCACCACGAAGAGTCCGACGGCGGCTGCGACGAGTCGGTGTCCCCAGGCGACCAGCAGGGCCGTGTTCGTCACGTCGACCGGTCCGTCACACAGCGGCCATGTAGTACAGGCTGCTGCCGCATCGGTGAGCGTTGTCGTCGCGCCGGCGAGAACTAGCAAGTACACGCCGACGGCGGTCGCGGCGAGCAGCCCGGTGAAGGTCCGGCTCTCTGCCATTATTGTATCCTTCGATGCTGGCCACTTAGACCTCGCGATTCCGCTGTCTCCGTCCGGAGCCGTTCCGCTGCCCTATCGCTACAAATCGGGAGCCTGCGGCGAAGACAGCAGTTATTTATCCCCGAAATCCTAAGCCGCATCCATGACCCGGAAACGCGCCGGTCTGGTCGCTCTGTTCGGTGCTGCGTTGCTCGCGCTCGCCGCCGAGCCGGCCGCCGCCGCACAGATTCAGGACTCGACGACGGATAGCCTCATCTGGGGGCTGAACATGAACCTCCTGTACGTCGCTCTCCCGATTACGGTCCTCGTCGAAGGGATTCTGATCTACACTGTCTGGCGGTTCCGTAATCAGGAAGAGGCGCTTCCCACGCAGGAGAACCGCCGACTCGAAGTCACCTGGACCATCGCGACGGCGATCATTCTCCTGTTCGTCGGGGTCGCCTCCTACCAGGTGATGGCGAGCCCGTACGTCACCGCCGAGGCCGGTGACCAGGCCGAACTACAGGAACAGGACACTGAACTCATTACCGTCGAAGCCCAGCGGTACGGCTGGACGTTCTACTACAACGAATCGAGTTGGGATGGCGAGGCGGAGGTGACCACCACGACGAACATGAAGATACCGGCTAATCAGGACGTATCCTTGCGGGTTACGTCGACTGACTGGCTACACGCGTTCCACGTTCCCGGACTTGGACTGAAATCCGACGCGTTCCCCGGCCAGTACAACCGTCTCCGAACCAACGCGGGTAACACCGGTACGTACCAGCTCTACTGTGCCGAGTACTGTGGCTCTGGTCACTCACAGATGCTCGGGACCGTTGAGGTCGTCCCGCAGGACGAGTACGAGGACTGGCTGGCAGAGCAAAAGAGCGGCGGCGACGACTCCGAAGGCAGCGACAAGTAGCGCGGTAACTGGGCGTCTTTTCCCTTCGAGAACTGCCGGGTTACGGAAGATTATTCTCAGCCAGCAGATCACGAATTTCCGGCAGGGTGAATGGGAGTCACGGTCAGATTGAAGTACCGCGCTGAAGCGGCCTGTCAGTCCGTTACTGAACGACCCATCTTTCAGTCACTTCGCCACTCGAATCAACTGTCAGGTTCAGGCTTTGGTGGCTGCTAACCCTATCACTGAATGCGTGCTTGCCGTCGATATATAATCTGATTCCACAGACCTCAGCGTCCGCCTCGCGGTTGATCCGGACTGATTCGCCTGGTTGAACTGAAAACTCCTTGTTCTGACAGGTGGCAGTTAGCACAACGTCGCCCGAAAAATCACCTGCGACTTGGACTGCCACGAGTTTCGATCCGGCACACATCGACGGCCAACATTCCGGTGTCGATACATCGGAAGGCGGCGTCCCGGTTTCAGTGGCAGTGTCGTTCGGCGTTTCTGTCGCCTTCGGTGCTGAAGAGTTGTTTTCGGTAGTACCGTCAAAATTCCACTCAACACAACCGGAGAGAGAGCTGGAAAGTGCTGAGATTGAGAGGAACTGTCGGCGATGCATGATAGCTGGTGAGACCGGTTGTGTAAGGGTCTTGTGAGGGGCAGGAGAACAGCCACTGGTTTAGCCACGCTATGAGGGGCAGCAGCATGCCGGGGAACGCTATAGACGGATTGAGTACTGCCACCAGCGATTCCCCGACCACAGAGAACAACGAGACAGCGACGGCGCTGCTTGCATTTGGACGAAAAGCGTAGAATCTGAACAGAGAGAGGACGGTGGCAGCAAGACAGCACTCACGAGCAGCCCGGTGGTCAGAACAATTGCCGCGTCGGTCGTCCAGTCCGACCGCTATCCGCAGATGTTGGCAGTCGCGTACACGTTGCCGGTATCGGTTATCTCCACGCCGATGCCGACGAGATTAGCGTTGCGGAGCGTGAGCCGTTCGCGGTAGTCCGGCCACGCCATCCAGTCGTCGACGATCTTTCTGGCGACTTCCTTGTCGGTGGCGTGGAACCGCTCTTTGCCGTCCTCTTCGTACGTTTGTCCGGCGACTGTCTGCTCAACCGCCTCGAACCGGTTTCGGTCCGGTTGCTCTATGTACTCACCCTCCGCAGAGTCGAACGTACACCGGTCATAGAGCCCGGTGTTTTCGTATCGGTCTTTGCTGGAGACACCGTCGATCTTGTGGATCGCCTGCCCTTCGACGGCCATCTGCTCGCTGTGGCCCTTTGCCATCTCGTTCAGATCCTCTTCGGTCCGGAGTCCCGACTCGAACGCTGGGACACCTGCAGCCTTGCGTTCCTCGTTGAGGAACTGCCGGACGTAGTCGGAGACGTTCTGTTCATTGAACTTCCGTGCCGGGATCGACTCCTGTTTCGGGGTCGCAGTCTCGGCCGGTGTCGCCGTCCCGTTTGCTCCTGGCGTCGGTGTTGGCGTAGTACTATTGCCCGCCGTCGCCGTCGTCGTTGAGCCACCGCTACCGTCGTCGCTCTGTGAGTCAGTTGTCTGTGTCGTCGTATCCGCTGTCCCGCCCGCAAACTGTGCTCCGACAAGCACTCCCGTCCCCAAGACCACGAGGAGCACCACGGCGGCGATAGCGAGTAACCCTTTCTTTACCATATACGACGGATAGATTACAGAGGTATGTAAGCTTGATTCTTCATATACTTCATCTGATTTTCATTTCGTCTACTGTCGCCGGTGACGATAACCCATATATGCCACGGGCGGCCACTGCCGGTATGGTCGAGAACGTTATCTGGCCGGCGGCACTCGACGCCAACCGTTCGCGCAGCGACGGGCGTCGCGTGTCACTGGATCTGGCCGTCGAGGACCCGACTGTCGACGAGATCGCTAAAGCCGTCCAGCAGGTCGGTTACGACGCGGTCATCGAGCGGGACAAGACGTATCCACGCGAGTACGAAGCCCGCGGGCGAGTCGTCGTCAAGGACGCGGACGACGCGACGAAAAGCGACCTGCTCGGGGCTGTGGCGGCCTACATGCAGGCGCTACGTGAATGAAACGCATCGGCACTGTCTCGCGGGTCGCACAGGGACTGGCCGTCGTCCGGGCACCCGACGACGAGTACGCGTCCGTGGGAACCGACGTGGTCAACGAGGAACTCCAGACGGTTGGCTCCGTCGTCGACGTGTTCGGTCCGGTCGAGCGCCCGTATCTCGCTGTCTCGCCGAACGACAGCGTGCATCTCCCAGCGCTGGTCGGCACAGTCCTGTACGCGCGGTAAGAGCCCTCCGAACCGCCGACGTCTGTCAACATCTGCTTCGTAACGCTCAAACCGGTTCCTGCAGGACGTGTGTGCATGGAGCGACGGTGGCGAATCCTCGGCGGTTGTGGCCTTATCGCTGGTATCTTCCTGTTCGTCCAACTCGGCGCGCTGGCGCTGGTCCAGCCCTTCGAATCGGCTGGGTACCAGGCCGTCGAAGACCCGTCTGACCCCACGAACAGCCTCATGTACGTCGGGGCGATTCTGGTCGCAACGGCAGTTATGTTGCTTGCCTTCCGCTACGACGTTGACCAGCTCATTCGCGGGCTCATCGTCTTCTCGTCGGCCTGGCTCTCCCTGTACGTGTTTCAGGTGCTGGTCCCGCCGGTGCTCACGTACGCCGGCCTCAACGTCGTTGCCGTCCTGTTGGCGCTGGGCCTGGGGACGGCACTGCTGGTCTATCCCGAGTGGTACGTCATCGACGCCGCCGGTGCGGTGATGGGTGCTGCCGCAGCCGGCCTGTTTGGCATCAGTTTCGGGGTGTTGCCAGCGCTCGTCCTGCTGACTGTACTCGCCGTGTACGATGCGATCAGCGTCTACGGGACTGAGCACATGCTCACGCTGGCCTCGGGCGTCATGGACCTCAAGGTCCCCGTCGTCCTCGTGATCCCGATGACGCTGTCGTACTCCTATCTCGACGCAACGGCGGCGGATTCGGTAGCAGAAGACGAGACTGACGACGACGCAACGGCGGCGGACGACGCGGCCGAGGAGCCGGCGACCACAGAACACGGAGCCGACGCGGACGGTCCGGCGGTTGCGGATGGGAGCCAGCCGGCGGAGCGTCCCGACGAAGCGACAGAGACTGGCAAAGCAGACGAAACTGCTGACGTTCACGCCGACCCGCTAGAGCGCGACGCGCTGTTTATCGGGCTCGGTGACGCCATCATCCCGTCGATACTCGTCGCCAGCGCCGCCTTTTTTGCCTCGTCGGACGTACTGTCAGTGTTCGGCGTCCCGTTGCCGGCGCTGACCGCGATGCTCGGGTCCTACGTCGGCCTGGCGATACTACTGTGGATGGTGCTGAAGGGGCGCGCACACGCAGGACTCCCGCTCTTGAACGGTGGAACCATCGCCGGCTACATCGTCGGCGCACTCGCCGCCGGTATTAGTCTGATAGACGCCCTCGGTCTCGGCCCGTACCTCTAATTCTCCTGCAGCCGCTACCGTCCGGTCAGGGCCTTGCTCGCGGGCGCGAAATCGATCTCCTCACCCCGGCCTTCTGCCTTCGCCCGCTCGTACAGCATGTGGCCCGCGGCGACGGTTTCGATGGCTGTGCCGCCGGAGTCGAAGACTGTAATCTCCTCGGGTGACTGCCGCCCGGGCGCGTTGCCGGCGACGATATCACCTAGCTCGGCGTGGACGTGGTCCTCGTCAATGACGCCCGCATCGAGGGCGTTAATGAACGACCCGGCGTCCTGTGTCACCCGCTCGCGCAAGTCCGGAACGTACGTGGCGCGTTCGATCGTCGTCGCGTCCAGTTCGTTCTTCTCGGGGTGGTACTGGCCCATCGCGGTTACGTGAGTTCCCGGCTCGAGTAGATCGCCGTCGAACACCGGTTCGCTCGCGCTGGTCGCCGTGATAACGACATCGGCCCCCTCGATTGCTGCGGCCGGGGACGCGACAGCAGCCACTGTCGGGTCCAGCGCGTCGTTCATCTCCGCGGCGAAGGACTCGCGGCTACTGGCCGTCGGGGAGTACACCTCGATGCGGTCGAAATCTCGGACTGTCGCCGTCGCACGGACCTGGCCGCGAGCCTGTGCGCCACTGCCGATGACTGCGAGGTCGCTGGCGTCCCGACGGGCCAGTGCGTCGACACCGACCGCCCCGGCCGCGCCAGTCTTGTGGGGGTTCATGCTTGCACCGTCGAGGACAGCAAGCGGGTCACCGCTGTCGGCGTCGAAAATCGGGAGCGTGAAGTGTGCATCTTGCCCGCTGAAACCGGCTGCGTAGGTGTACCCGCCCATCGCACCGGTGTCGGGGAGAATCGCGAGATAGCCCGTCAACATTCCCGCGGGCTCGTCCGAGAACAGCGTTGTTCTGGGAGTCGCCGGGGCACCTTCGCCACGCTGGCGATACCCCTCTCTGACGGCGTCGACGTACTCGGTGGGTTCAGCGAGGTCAGCTACTTCGTCGCTCTGCAGGAACAGCGCTGTCGCATCTGTCGTCATACTCCGTCGTTTGGGCGACCGACTCTTATACTGCCCGGCGGTGCCAATCTGTACGACCGGTTACGGATATCTATCGAAAACGGGAGAGTAGACGGACAGGAAAGCGCCTAGTCCGCAGTCTGTAGCGGGTCCGACTGCGGGCTCTGTTGGGTCGACGTGTCGTTTGGAACCGGGTCGACGGGGGCACGGACGAACATCGCGTGGCCGATGAGGCCGACTGTTACGACAGAGGCCAGCGGAATCGCCGTCGTCAGTTCGAAGCCGACAACGAACAGAGAGGCGGTGATGCCGGCCATGGCGAGCGGAATGAGTCCAAGAATGATGTCGTAATATCCCGTCATAAGTATGAATCAGTCTACGATAGCGGAGTATATGAATGTTTCCCTAAAATACGGGATAATACACTCAATGGCCCCTGAGAATTTATTCAGTACCCGCTGAGTAACAAACTCATAAGTTATGAGTTGGATTTTGGGGAAAGATTAATATATGCCTATTCTTGTGGACGGTTCACAATATAAGGGCGGGGACGACCTGTTGTTGCTGGCCCGCAGCCGTACGCAGGATATGATATTTCACCACAAAGCTGGAATGCGGTGTTTGCCGGCCGGGATGCGATGTCTGCTGTGACGGTTATCTGTTTCTCGGGATAGAGCCCACCGACTCACCTGTTTTCAGAATTTGAGAACTGGATTAGGTGATTCATCGTGTGGTAATGCCCCCTATTTTCTCCGATGATAACTGGGTCCATGTGCTTATTAGGTACGCCAAGATACGTTGAATCGGAGAAAAACGGAACGCCGATTCCCAAACGAGACAATGAGCACGAACGCAACGGACAACACGACGGACGCCGCGACCGACGAGCAAGAACGACGATACGCAGAACTGAACATCGGCGACGAAGAGTTCGTAATCTACGACCGGGAGAACCACCAGGCATGGATTCAGTCGACAGAATCGCTCGAAGTCGCCGACCTGCGATAGTCCGTCAGCGACACCGCAGCTCTGTTACAGGCCGCTTATTTTGCGACTGCAATCGCACCGCGCCAGCACAGCAACAGTGTGCCACCGACGAGCACGGAGACGAGCGCGAACGTCACTGCCGCATTGCCGGGGAACACCGACGTCGAACGGAGCCCCTGCGCGATACCGACTGCCAGTACCCACCCCACGATAGTGCGGCCGAGAGCCGCCCGCACCGTTCCGGTCGCCGCGGCGGTGTACAGCCCTCCGAGTCCGGCGACGAGGAGCCAGCCGACGTAAAATGGCGTCAGCGTCCCAGCGAATCGAGCCGGGCTCAGTATCGGATTGATGCCGTGGGTCAGCTCACCGATACCGACGAACAGGGCAATCGCCAGCAGGTCGCCGACGGCCACCAGCGCCGTCCGGGCGGACAGTTCGATACGACCGTTCCCCACCGTCGAGACGCTCATACAGGTAGTTCCGGCTCCGGGCACTTCGCTCTCCCGGATTCGACGACGGCGGTTGATGCCTTAAAACAGGGACCAGCACTGATTACAGTGGGCGGCCCCAGTGTCGGTGTATGGAGTTCACGCTGCTCGGCTGGCCCGAGGACGGCCACCGGCTCCGGCTAGATCACGAGCAGTTCGCGTACGCGGGCAAGTTCGTGATGACCTCGACCGGGAAGGCCGTCGTCGGGGACGATGGCGTGGTGGCCGCGGCCGCGTTCGACGCCGACCGGACCGACCCCGACACGCTCTGTGTCCGGTATATCACCGTTCGGCAGGACCGGCAGGGCGACCGGCTCGGTGCCCGCCTCCTCCGGTTCGTTCGGGACCGCGCTACGGAGCGGGACTTCGAGCGCGTGTCCATCGGCGTCAACAATCCGTTTTCCTACCAGGCCGCCTACCGGGCCGGGTTTTGCTTCAGCGGCGCGGAGTCGGGGATGGCCGAACTTGACCTCGTCTGGCCGGGCGACCGCAGTACCGAACGGTATCAGGCCGGTCTGGACCTGTTTCGGGAGCGCGATCTCTCGCCAGAGGAAGAGTCGTTTCTCGCGGCGAAGGCCGACGCCGACCCGCCGTCGGTCCTCGACGACTGGGCCGAACCGCCGTCCGGACGGACAACCACATCAGGCTGATCGGCCCGATCGAGTCGACTGGCCTGTAGAGTCGTCCCATCTCCGAGAGATTCAAGCGGCTGTCGGCCAAAGGCCTGCCAATGGGAAACGCTGATTTACGGTCGCTCGCGGCGCTGTCGGACGTGTCGTTCGGCGACCTCGGCGGGAGCGTCGTCGCCGTAGACGCCCACAACTGGCTCTATCGCTATCTGACGACGACGGTGAAGTTCACCAGCGAGTCGAAGTACACCACCAGTGACGGCGAGGAAGTGGCGAACCTCATCGGCGTCATCCAGGGGCTACCGAAGTTCTTTGAACACGACCTCACGCCGGTGTTCGTCTTCGACGGCGCGGTCACGGACCTCAAAGACGACGAGGTCGAGAAACGCCGCGAGCAACGCGAGAAGTACGAGTCCGAACTGGAGGTAGCCCGGGAAGCGGGTGACAGCACCCGCGTCGCCAAGCTTGACTCCCGCACGCAGCGGCTGACCGATACCATCGTCGACACGACGCGGGACCTGCTGGAACTGCTCGACGTACCTATCGTCGACGCCCCCGCTGAAGGCGAAGGGCAGGCGTCGGTGATGGCCCGGCGGGGCGACGTGGACTACGTCGGGACGGAGGACTATGACGCGCTCCTGTTCGGTGCGCCGATGACGCTCCGCCAGATTACGTCGAAGGGCGACCCCGAGCTGATGGACTTCGAGGCGACACTCGAACAGCACGACCTCACCTGGGAGCAACTGGTCGACGCCGCCATCCTGATGGGGACGGACTTCAACGAGGGGATCTCCGGCATCGGTCCCAAGACCGCCGTGACGGAACTCCACGAGCATGGCGACCTCTACGCCGTTCTCGAAGCCCGGGACGAACACATCGACCACGCCGACCGCATCCGGAGCCTGTTTCTCGACCCCGAAGTCACCAACGACTACGAGATTCCGGACAGCATCGAGCCGGACGTCGACGCCGCCCGCGCGTTCGTCACCGATAAGTGGGAGGTCGACGCCGACGAGGTCGCTCGCGGGTTCGAGCGCATCGACGAGTCGGTCGTCCAGACGGGGCTAGACCGCTGGGCGTGACAGCGAAAACCCACGACTGACCAATAGCGCACTAAAAACGACCGCGGACGATTTCAGCTCAGACGACCGACTCGACCGTTTCGATCTCGTCGAGCGTGCGGTTCCGGATGGCTTCACCGCTGGCCGTGTCGAAGAGGTGAATCGCGTTCTCGGGGAACCGGACTTTGACGCGCTGTCCAGCCTTGAGCTGTTTCATGCCGCCGACCGTCGCGATGAACTGGTCGTCCATCGACTCGTCGAACTGCAGGTGGGCCGTGTTCTCGTTCCCGCGTGGCTCGACGACGTTGACCGTGGAATCGAACACGTTCGGGCCGGTGTCAGTCTGGACGAACTCGATGTCTTCGGGTCTGATGCCGAGCGTGATGTCGGTCGTCCCCTCGACTTCGGCGACCGTCTCGTCGCTGAGTTCGTACTCGAACCACTCGCCCCGTAGCGTCGACCCCTCCAGAGTCGTCGGGAAGAAGTTCATCGACGGCTCGCCGATGAAGCCGGCGACGAAGAGGTTGTTCGGCTCGTGGTAACACTCGAGCGGCGTCGCACACTGCTGGAGGACGCCGTCGTTGAGAATGGCGATACGGTCGCTCATCGTCATCGCCTCCGTCTGGTCGTGGGTGACGTAGACAGTGGTGACGTCGAGATCCTGCTGGAGCTCCTGGAGTTCCGTCCGCATCTCCGCTTTGAGCTTCGCGTCGAGGTTCGCCAGCGGCTCGTCCATCAGGAACACTTCGGGGTCCCGGACGATAGCGCGGCCGAGCGCCACGCGCTGTTGCTGGCCGCCGGAGAGTTCGCCGGGCTTGCGGTCGATGAGTTCGAAGATGTCCATGTCCTTGCACGCCTTCTCGACGCGCTCGTTGATCTCGTCGTCGGGCATGTCCGTCGATTCCTCCAGCCCGAACGCCATGTTCTCCCGCACGGTCATGTGCGGGTACAGGGCGTAGGACTGGAACACCATCGCCACGTTCCGGCGGGCCGGCGGCTGGTCGTTGATTATCTGGCCGTCCAGCCGGATCTCGCCGCGCGTGATGTCTTCGAGCCCAGCGATCATCCGCAGGGTCGTCGATTTCCCACAGCCCGATGGGCCGACGACACAGAGGAACTCGCCGTCCTCGATGTCGACCGATACCTCGTCAACTGCGATGATTTCGCCGTCGTCGTCTTGGAACGTCTTCGTTACCTCGTCCAGTGTGAGTTGTGCCATTGTGAATACCTCCGTAATTACTCTCCAGCGACGCCTTTCGCGAACTGTTCGCCGAACACGATGTAGACGAGCAGCGTCGGCAGTGCTGCGACGATGGCGCCCGCCATCGTGGTGTTGAACGACTGGACGACCCCGCCAGTGAGCGCCGCGAGGCGCTGGGTCGCCACCTGCGAGGCCGGCTCGTTGATGAGCACCAGCGCAAACAGCAGGTCGTTGTACACCTGCGTGAACTGGTAGATGAGCGTCACCGCGAACATCGGCAGCGATAGCGGGAGGATGATGTTGCGGTAGATGCTGAACGCGCTCGCGCCGTCGAGGCGAGCGGCCTCGATCATCTCCTCGGAGATGCTCTGGTAGTACGACCGGAACAGCAACGTACAGATCGGAATCCCGTACGCAGCGTGGGTCACCGACAGCTGCAGCAACTGCACGTAGCCGTTACGGCTCGGATACTGCCAACTGCCGCCCGTAATAAAGCCGAAGAGAGTGTTGACGAAACCCTCGACTAGTCCGGGGAACACCTGGAACCAGAACTGTGCCAGCGGGACCAGCACGGCCTGGTAGGGGATGAAGATGCCCGCGATGATGAGAACGACCACGCCGACCTGGCCGCGCCAGCTAATCGTCGTCAGTCCGTACGCGGTCAGGCTTCCAAGCAGCGCAGACATAATCGTCGCCGGGATCGCCATCAACAGCGAGTTTATAAGTCCCGGCCGGAGCGTGTTCCAGGCGGTGCTGAGCGCTTCAAGCGTGAAGCCGTCAGTGCCCGGCGGCGCGAACGGGAGCGTCCGGGCGAACGCGCTCTCGGTCTTGAACATCGTCATCACGGCCGTCTCTACCGGGAAGAGGTAGAAGGCGATACCCGCCAGCAGGAGGGCATACAGGCCGATACGACTGTTCTCTGTACTGCGGAGTTCGTCGATGAAATTGCCGCCTCTGATACTCATAGTTCACCCCGTCGGTATTCGCTGTAGAGGTACGGGCCGATGACCAGCAGCGCGAGGGCAAACAGCACGATAGCGACGGCTGACCCGTACGCCCACTGGAGGCTGTCGAACGCGACCCGATACATCATCGTCGCCAGAATGTCCATGTTCGCCCCCGGCTGTGAGCCACGGAGCGCGTAGATGAAGTCGAACGCCTTCAGCGCGAACACCATCAGCACCACCGACGCGGACACCGCGGAGGCACGGAGTTGCGGGATGATTACCCGCGCATACATCCGAACCGTCGACGCACCGTCGACCCGCGCGGCCTCGTAGTGTTCGGTCGGAATTGCTCGAAGGCCGGCGAGGAAGACGACCATCGCGTAGCCGCTGAACTGCCAGATGAGCGCGAAGATGACCGCCGCCAAGGCGGTCGTGTTCCAGGAGAGCCACTGAATGACCTCGGCGTTGACCCCGGCCGGGCGGAGTAGTCCCACGATGGCACCTTCGAGATTGAACACTCGGAGGAGCTGATTGAGCACGCCGTTGCGGGCGTTGTACACCCACGCCCACATCGTCGCTGTGACGACGAACGAGAGGCTCATTGGGAGCAGGTATATCGTTCGGAACGTGTTCTCGAAGCGTATCTGCTGGTCGATGAGGATGGCCACGAACAGGCCAAGCGCCAGACAGAGAACGGTGAACACGACGAGTAACACCACCGTGTTCTGTGCTGCCTGCCAGAACGCCCCGTCGTTCAGCATACGGCTGTACATACTGAGGTCGAAGGTCTCGTACTGTGCACCGCCGAGGCCGTTGTAATCGGTCAGCGACAGGAGGAAGTTCCAGGCGATAGCGCCGTAGACGAAAAAGCCCGCAAACAGGACTGGTGGGAGCCAGAACGGGGCGGATTCGACGAGTTCCCACTCGACCGGCAGTGAGTTCCGGAGCGAGTCGCCCCGGGTCGTCTTCACGGTCGCCCCCCCGTCTGTTGCCAGTTGGTCGCCGTCCGATTCGTCTCTCGATACCGCCGACCGGAGCCTACCCCCGGTGGCGAGGAGTCTACTGAGTATCTCGCGCATGGTTGTTCAGTGGTTCGCCGACGTGAGTTCGCCGTCCATCGTCCCGACGGATGTGTCGTCAGTCACACAGTCTCGCCAGCCAGCACGCGCGGAACCACGCGACCCGGCCAGCCTGTCGCACCAACACAGGCTAGCAGGCGGCGTGGGAACGCACGGTGACGGGTGTGCCATCCCGTCGTCGTGCCGAGCGGGCGAGCGGTTGCAACGCGGCGGGTACACCGGCTGCGAGCGTTCGCGATGTGTCACGTCCGTCGGTGTCCCATCGGGCCCCGACAGCCGACGACGGCAGCGACACACCGCCGTCACCGGACATTGTGGGGGCATCAGTCATGAACGTCTCTGTGGCGTCGAACTCATGGTAAGTGGAGAGAGATTCTACTTAATATTTCCGAATGATAATACACGTTTATCCAGGTCACGGGTTCTGAGCCCTACGGTCTCCGCTGTCCGACCGGGGACCCGTGGTGCGCAGTGAGCGACTGTCCCGGCAGCCCCAGGCCTGTGCCGAGTGGTGTCCCGACTCGTACCGGTGGGTTTTACGACCGGGCGGACCACCCCCCGGACGTATGACCGACGAGTACCGGACAGAGCAGGACAGTCTGGGTGAAATGCAGGTGCCAGCCGACGCGTACTGGGGCGCACAGACGCAACGCGCCGTCGAGAACTTCCCGATCAGCGACGTGACTTTCGGGCGGCGGTTCATCCGAGCGCTCGGCGTCGTCAAGAAGGCGGCCGCGCAGGCGAACCGCGACCTCGGAACGATACCGGAAGATAAGGCGGATTGTATCGTCGAGGCCGCCGACGAGGTCATCGCTGGCGAACACGACGACCAGTTCCCCGTCGACGTGTTCCAGACCGGGTCAGGCACGTCCTCGAACATGAACGCCAACGAGGTCATCTCCAACCGCGCCACGGAGCTGTACGGCGGCGACATCGGGACCCGCGAGATCCACCCGAACGACCACGTCAACTTCGGTCAGTCCAGCAACGACGTGATTCCGACGGCGATGCACGTCGCCTCGCTGGAGGCCGTCGAGAAGGACGTGATTCCCGGCCTGAAGACGCTTCGCGACGAACTCGAAGCCAAGGAAGACGAGTTCGAGAACGTCGTCAAGACCGGTCGAACCCACCTCCAGGACGCGACCCCGGTGACGCTGGGCCAGGAGTTCGGCGGCTACCGCACGCAGGTCGAGAAGGGAATCTCCCGGGTGCAGGACACGCACGGTCGCCTCGCCGAACTCGCCCTCGGCGGAACCGCGGTCGGGACCGGCCTGAACACTCATCCCGAGTTCCCGGCGAAAGCGGCGGCGTACATCAGCGAGGAAACCGGCCTGGAGTTCCGCGAGGCCGACAACCACTTCGAGGTCCAGGCCGCCCACGACGCGATGTCCGAGGCCCACGGTGCGCTCCGGACGGTCGCCGGCTCGCTGAACAAGATCGCCAACGACCTCCGACTGCTCGCGTCCGGGCCCCGCAACGGCCTCGGCGAGATCGACCAGCCGGAGAACCAGCCCGGCTCCTCGATCATGCCCGGGAAGATCAACCCCGTTGTCGCCGAGGCGGTCAATCAGGTCCACAAGCAGGTCGTCGGCAACGACGCCGCCGTCTCGGCCGGCGCTGCCGAGGGCCAGATCGACCTGAACCTCTACAAGCCCGTGCTGGCTTCGAACTTCCTGCAGTCGGCCAAGCTCATCGCCAACAGCAGCGCGGTGTTCGGCGAGAAGTTCGTCGCCAAACTGGAGGCCGACGCCGAGCACTGCGCCGAACGCGTCGAGCAGAGCATGGCGCTGGCGACGGCGCTCAACCCCGCCATCGGCTACGACAAGGCGAGCAAGGTCGCGAAGAAGGCGCTTGCTGATGAAAAGACCATCCGCGAGGTCGTCCTCGAAGAGGGCTACCTCGACGAGGACGAGGTCGACGACGTGCTCGACCCCGAGAAGATGACGAAGCGCGGTATCCTCGGCGACGAGTAGCGAGGGGCGCGAACGGAGTGAGCGGCCCTCGTACCGGA
>NZ_WPCB01000048.1:0-25658 GCF_009741785.1 Haloarcula sp. CBA1122 | reverse complement strand
GGGGTGGCCAATGATACCGCGAACCGGAGCCGTCTGTGGCGGTGCGGCGCTGACGGCGGGCGTCGTGACGCTTTTCGTCGCCGGCATTAGCGCGGTCTCGACCGCTGCCGCCCTCGTCGGCGTTGTGCTGCTCGCCGGCGGGCAACTGATTCAGTCCGGCCGGCTCATCGACGTCGCCAGCGCGTCACTGTTCCTGGCGCTGCTGGTGGCCGCCCTTCAGGGGGCAACGACGACCACGGTGCTGGTCGCCGGCGGCGCGACGGTGCTGGCCTGGACGTTCGCACACGCGGCTATCGACCTCTATGCGGACCTCGGAACGGCTCCCGGGACGCCCGTCGAACTCACGCACGTCGCGGGGACGACAGGGCTGGTCGGAGGCGCCGTCGTGGTGACGACCCTGCTCTTTCAGCTAAACGTCCCGCCGCTGTCACCGCTGGCGCTGGCGAGTGTCGTGCTGGGCGCAATCGCGCTGACCGCGGCGCTCAGGCGCTAGCGTCACAGCGGACTGGACAGCGCTCACTTCCGCGTCGGTGTAACCTCGGATTCCGCGGTGTCAGCCAGTGTGAGAACGTCATCGGCATCGGAGAGCGGGAGCCTGAGCGAGACGGTCGTCCACCCGTCGGCTCGTTCGTACTCGATGCCGCCGCCGGCCGCCTCGGCGACCCACCGAGCGAGCCAGATACCGAGGCCGCTCCCGTGCTGGAGATTGGTGATATCCGCGTCCTCGAACACGACGGCCCGTTCGACGGCGGGGATACCGGGGCCGTCGTCGAGAACGCGGACGAACGCGTCTCCACCGGCCCGCTCGGCTGTGATTCGGACGGCTGTGCCCTCGGGTGTGTGTCTGACCGCGTTCTCGACGAGGTTGTCGAGCGCGTCGTAGACGGCCGTCCCGCCGGTGACAGGGAGTGTCTCGGGGAGTGCTGTTTCGACCGGTGTATCGGGGCGATAACTGTCGGCGACGGACCGAGCCAGCGCCGCCGCGTCGACCGACTGATCGGATTCGCCGTCGAGCGCGGTCTCGACGCTTCGGGCCTTTTCGCTGACGGCGGCGAGGCGGTCGGCCGCATCGAGGGCGCGAGACGCGGCCAACGAGACGGACGAGTCAGCTGCGTGGGCTCGGACGTATTCAGCCGTCCCGAGCACGACAGAGAGTTCGTTGCGGAGATTGTGCCGCAGGACGCGGTGGAGAACGCGGAGTCGCCGCTTTTGCCGCCGGCTGTCAGTCACATCCGTGTACATCGCGAACCCGCAGCGACGGCCGTCGGTCGTGTCGTACGGGACGCCGCGGTAGATGAACTCGCGGCAGCCGTCGGCTGTTTTCCGGGAGACGACGGCGTAGTTGATTTCGCCCGAGGCCGTCCGCTGGTCGTAGTTAACCGCCTCTTCGACGCGGTCGCCGGGAACGATGTACTCGTTGAGCGGTTCGCCGACGATTTCCTCGCGGTCGTAGCCGAAGGTGTCGACGAACGCGGGGTTGACCGTGCGGACAATCGGGACGAAATTGACGATTTCGAAGCCGACGACCGCGTCCTGGATGAGGTCGAACAAGTACTGAAAGGGGTCGGCCGTCTCGGCCGTTCGACAGAGCGAGCCGACGACGGACCCGTCGGCCGCCGTCGTGAGCTCAACCGGAACTGGACCAGGAAGATCGCTTTGCGGGAGCGTAACCTGGCAGGTTCTGGTCAGCCGGCCCGGCGCGCTGCTGACGGCCTGTCTCGCTGTGGCCAGTGTCTCGCGGTCCTCGGCTGCGACGACCGCTTCAACGGGTGTCCCGACAAGTTCGTCAGGCGTCCGGCCGAGCAGTGCGGCGAACTCGTCCGTCGCGAACGTGAACCGACCAGTGTCGTCGATGCCGAACATCAGTCGTCTCGGACTCGGAGGAAAGGTGGGCTCGACAGCTGTGAGACCGGTTGTTTCTCACCCACAGTACCACGCGGCGAGGCCGTGAGCGTCAGGTACTCGCGGCCGTCAGTCCGTGCCAGCGTGAGTTCCTGGTCGGCAGCGCCCGAGTAGAACGCCCCGAGCGTGGCCGGGACCGCGTCGTCGTTGATGACGTTGACCACTGTGTCGTGAGGGGCGAAGACGCCGTCGTCGTTCTCGTACCGGGCTTCCCTGGCCGCCTGTTCGCCCATCATCCGTATCTCGCCCTGAATGTTTCCGACGATGACCAGCGGGGCGTCCCGTCTGGTGGCCGTCGTCTCGTTGGCGGCAGCCAGCGAGGTCCGTTCGAGGTCGAACACGTTGTACCGGGCGTCCCAGTTCCCGAACGCATCGAGGATGAACAGGGCGTCGTCATCAAGCGCGTCTTCGAGCGAGTGGTCGGTTGCTGCGAACGCAGCGGCAAGCGTCGACCGGTCGAGGGACGGGGGTGGCGTCAGCGAGACCGCCCGGCCGGCGGCGACGGCCGTCGCGCACAACTGAGCGATAGCGCCGTCGACCTGCGTTCCGTCAGAGTACCGGAAGACAGCCTGGCCCCCCATGACGAGCCCGCCGCCACAGAGGTCGTCGATACCGTCGATACCGGTCGAGACTGTCGGTGCGTCCGCCAGACGGTCCTGCCGGTCAGCCTCTGCAGCGGCGAGTACGTCGTCAATCTCGTCCAGCATCGCGGTCTGCTCGGAGCGGGCGGCGCGTATCTCCGAGAGGTCGTCTTCGATGGCGGCGGCGCGGTCCGAGACCGTCTCACACCGCTCGGCGACCGCTTCGCTCGTCGTCGCCTGCTCGTCGGTCGCCGCCGAGACAGACGCGATGCCGTCGGCCGTCTCCGCGACGGTATCGGCCACGTCGTCGAGCCGCGCCATCGCCGTGGTGACCTGCTCGGCCCCAGTGTCGATTCCGTCGATGGCCTCGTTGAGCTGTGCAACGGTGTCGTCTGTGGCTTCGCGAACCGCAGCCAGCGTCGTTTCGATTTCCGCAGCCTGCTGCTGGGACTCCTCGGCGAGCCCCTTGATTTCGTCTGCAACGACGGCGAACCCGTCTGTGTCGGTGGTGTCGCTCGCCCGCGCCGCCTCTATCGAGGCGTTCAGCGCGAGCATATTCGTCTGGTCGGCGATACGGTCGATGCCGGCCAGTGCATCGGCAATACGGTCGACCCGGTCCTCCAGGGCGGCCACCTCCGCGGCAACTGCCTGCCCCAGTTCGCGGACCTCGTCCATCGACTCGATGGCGTCGGATGCGGCCTCCCGGCCGTCGTTTGCCGCATCCGTCGCCCGCTGGCTCTGCTCGCTGACCTCGGTCGCGGTCGCAGCGATCTCCTCGATTGTGGCGGAAAGCGACGAGACGTCGTCGGCGATCTGCTGTGCGTCGGTCGCCTGTGCCGTTGCGCGGTCGTCAATCGCCGCGAGTTGCTCGCCGACGGTCGCCGACGCCGCCTGAACGACGTCCAGTGCGCCCTGTGCGTTCGCGACTGCCCGTTCCTCTGTCACGGCCGTCGACTGGTCCGGAACGGAAGGATAGTGGTCGGAAGCCATAATCAGCTAGGTCCACTCCGATCTACAATCAATTTGTACAGTTTATCGGTACTTTGTACCACGTCCCCCCACTGTTTTCCGGACATTTATACTGAATCAGAATCTGTATTCGCGAGATATAACCCTGTTGTCGCTGGCAACACCCGCCAGACGGGAGCGCGCGCAAGGGAAAACGGCCTATTTGGCCCCCTCTGGCCGGAACTGGGGGCAACAAACGTCCAAAATTCCAGTGTGCATATACGGACTTTCTTGACGGAGAACAACCTTATATCCATAATATCATACCCTAATCTGGACGGTCGTCTACCATATCCCCTCTAATTTCCGTGTTCATAAAGGCAAACCTTATGTAGTGTTGTTACCAGAGCCTTTCTCGTGAAAGAGTTGAAGAAGTTGAGCCAAAGTGGGGCAAAGTTGGACATGCAGACGGCTGTCGATACGAAAACGAAACAGGTGAGCTAGAAATGAGCTACACTGCACTACAGGTAGATCCGAGCGTACTCGCAGAGGGGGTTAACCTGCTGTGGGTACTGGTGGTATCGTTCCTGATTTTCTTCATGCACGCGGGCTTCGCCATGCTGGAGGCGGGCCAGGTGCGCTCGAAGAACGTCGCGAACCAGCTAACGAAGAACCTCCTGACCTGGTCGGTCGGCGTGACGGTGTTCTTCCTGATCGGCTCGGGGATCAGTGCCCTGGTCGGCGGGAGCGGCTTCTCGCCCGCCTTCGGCGCAGGGGCCGCAAACGACTACGTCGGCTGGCTGTTCGGTGCCGTCTTCGCGATGACGGCGGCGACCATCGTCTCCGGCGCGGTCGCTGGACGGGCCAAGCTCCGTGCGTACATCACGTACACGTTCCTGCTGGCGGCGGTCATCTACCCAGTCGTCACCGGGATCACGTGGGCCGGCGCGTACATCAGCTTCGGCGGCGAGGCGTTCCACGACTTCGCCGGCGGGATGATCGTCCACGGCATGGGCGGCATCGCGGGCCTCACGGCGGCGTACGTCCTCGGCCCACGCATGGGCCGGTACAACGAGGACGGCTCCGCGAACGTCATTCCGGGCCACTCCCTGACGTTCGCCGTTCTGGGAACGCTCATCCTCGCGTTCGGCTGGTACGGCTTCAACGTCGGGACGGCGGCGACCGTCTTCGTCGTTGAGGACGGATCGCTCGCCCTCGGCGCGTTCGCGACGGTCGGCCGCGTCGCGATGACGACGACCATCGCGATGGCCTGCGGTGCGATGGGTGCCGGACTGGTCGCGTGGCTGAAGACCGGGAAGGTCGACACCCTGTACGTGGCAAACGGGCTGCTCGCCGGGCTGGTCGGCATCACGGCGATCCCCGACACCACGACGTGGTGGGGCGCAATCGTCGTCGGCGGCCTCGCGGGCGGACAGCTGCCGGTCGTGTTCAGCTTCATCGAGAACCGGATGAAAATCGACGACGTCTGTGCCGTCTTCCCGGTCCACGGGAGCGCCGGCGTGCTCGGCACGCTGCTGTTCCCGTTCGTCGCCACGTCCGGCACGGTCGGGTCGGTCGTTAACGCCTTTATCGCACAGCTGATCGGCGTCGCCGCCATCGCGGGCTGGACGATTGTCGCAACCGGGGTCGTCTGGTACGCCCTCAAGGCGGCCGGCCAGGCGCGGGTCACGCCCGAACACGAGCAGGAAGGGCTGGACGTCAGCGAACACGGCGTCGAGACCTACCCCGAGTTCGGTGGTGGCGAGAGCGTCGTCGCCGATGGTGGTAAAGTGAGCCCGAGCATGCGTACTGACGGAGGTTCCCAAGATGACTGACGAAACCGACGACTCTGAAATCAAGATGGTAGTCGCAATGGTTCGACCGGACAAACTCGGCGACGTGAAGAAGGCGCTCGCCGAGGTCGGCGCGCCCTCGCTGACAGTGACGAACGTCTCCGGTCGCGGCTCACAGCCCGCAAAGAAGGGGCAGTGGCGCGGCGAGGAGTACGTCGTCGACCTGCACCAGAAGGTCAAAGTCGAGACGGTGGTCGCGGACATCCCCGCGGAGGATGTCGTCGACGCCATCGCCGACGGTGCCCACACCGGCGAGAAAGGTGACGGCAAGATATTCGTCCTCCCCGTGGACAACGCCTACCAGGTCCGAACCGGTAAAGAAGGCCCAGAGGCAGTCTGAGCGGACGAAATGGTCGATGATACCGACAGACAGGTAGTGAACGCACTGCTTCAGGACGGCCGGGCGAGCGCCCGTGACGTCGCCGCCGCGACCGGTATCGCGGCGACCACGGTGTCTCGCCGGATGGACGACCTGGAGGCGACCGGTGTGATCGACGAATACACCGTCGACATCGATTACGGGGCGCTGGGCTACGACGTGACCGCCGTGTTCCAGCTCTCCGTCGAGGGCGACGGGCTCGGACGGGTGGTGGACCAGCTACGGGACCGACGCGAGATGATCGCGGTCTACGAGGTGACCGGTGACCACGACATCGTGGCCGTCGGGAAGTTCACCGACACGCAGTCGATGAACGAGCGGATAAAGACGCTGCTGACCGACGAGGATATCCGATCTGCCTCGACGTCAGTCGTACTGAATACGGTGTGCGAACACGAGCAGTTCCCGGTCGACGGAACTGACGCCTGAGGACGACGCCTGTTTTCCGACTGGCAACCACAGCAGTGAGTAGCGTCCCGTATCGGTTTGGAGACCTATTGAGCGATGAAGGAAGGTTTAATTACAGCAGTAGTAATATATTTTTCATCATGGATTGGGATGCTCGGGGGTCAACGGTGACGCGACGGGAGCTACTCGGAGCCGTCGGAGCGAGTTCGCTCGCCGGACTTGCTGGCTGTGGCGGGGGCAGTCGCGCCACGACGCCGACAAGCAGTGCCACAGCGTACGCGAACCAGCCGGTCGACGACGACCAGGTGACGCTTGGCCTCACAGTTCCGCAGTCGGGGTCGTTCTCGCCGCTTGGGACCGGCCAGCAGCGCGGGTTCGAACTGGCCATCGACCACCTCAACGAGGGCGGCGGCTGGGTCGACACCGACGCGTGGCAGGCGCTGTCCGGGGACGGCATTCTCGGCCGGACGGTCGAGAGCGTCATAGCTGACACGGAGTCCAGTTCGAAAACGGCCCGTGACGTGGCAGAGACGCTGGTCGAGCAGGACGGTGCCGTGATGGTCGCCGGCGGCGGGTCGACGAACACAGCCCGGGAGTTGCTCAAGTACTGTCCGACCCGCGGCGTGGTCCACATGCTCGGGTTCGCGCCGGGGACGAACGTTACGGGGATCGGCTGCTCGCGGTACGGGTTTCAGGAGATGCACAACGGTCGGATGGCCGCCAACGCGCTGGCTCCGGTGTTGACCGAGCGGTTCGACGGGCGAACGGAGTTCTACCAGTTGCACGCCAGCTCGGATTTCGGTTTCACGCAGTCCGAGCAGTTCAAGCGCCGGTTCCAGTCGGAGAACTGGAGCGAGATGGGCGCGACGAAGACGCGGGTCGGAACGGAGAACTTCAGGCCGCAGTTGCAGGAGGCCGTGGACACTGACGTCGACGCCATCGTGTTGTCCTACCGCGGGCGCGACGCAGTCACCGCGCTGAACCAGGCGACGGATATAGTCCCGGAAGAGATGGACATCGTCATGCCGATCGTGAGTCGGCAACTGGCCCGCGATGTCGGCGCCGACATGGCCGGTATCGTCGGCACTATTTCGTGGGATTACAGCATCGAGACACCGCTCTCGACGGCGTTCACGGAGGCGTTCGATGCGGCGTACGCCGACGATCAGGTCCGGGTCCCGTCAGACCAGGCTCGACTGGCCTACGCGCAGACGCTCCAGTACGCCGCGGCCGTCGAGCGGGCCGGGACGTTCGAACCGCCGGCCGTCATCCGTGAACTCGAAGGCACCACGTACCAGGCCGGACGCGGCGAGGCGACGTTACGGGCATGCGATCACCAGTCGGTGGGACCTGTTCCCGTCGTCGAAGGATCCAGTCAGGGCCCCGAGGTACTCGACGTCATTCAGCTTTCGACTGACGTCGCGTACGGCTGCGAGGAGTATCCCGCAAGCGAGTGTACTGACCTGGGGCCGTACGAACCCGAGACGGCCGACAGTTGAGGGGCGGTGGCGTTAAGCCGCTCGCGCCGCTCCAGAAGATATGGGCTTGAAAGTGGACGTGCGGAAGCTGGACCTTTTCAATCAGATGGCAAAGGAGGGGTCTGGGACAGTCGCGGAGAACCTCGGGCAGCTGACCGGGCTCGACGCGACAGTTCGGACCTCACAGATCAATTTTCTCGACATTGCGGACGTCAAAACACACATCGGCGACGACAAGGGCGTCGGCATCTACGTCGAACTGAACGAACCGCCCTACGGCTACGTCCTGTTTCTGCTCGAACCAGACGACAGCAAGCAGATGGCCAGCGCGATGATGGGTGGAATGGGTGAGCCAAGCGAGGGCGAGGGGTTCTCCGACATGGAACGGTCGGCGATGCAGGAGATCGGCAACATCATGACCTCCGCGTTCATCGACGGGTGGGCCAACGTGCTGGAGACGACCATCGACATGGGGACACCGAACTTCGTGTTCGGGCCGGCCGACGGCATCGTCGACGAGATGGGCGGCTGGCCGGACTCCGACCTGGTGTTCGTCGTCGACTCGCGTATCACCGTCGACGACGGCGACCTCGGGATGACCGTGTACACGTTCCCCGAACTGGAGGACCTCGTCGCGCTCATCCAGGATATCGACCTCGATACCGACGTCGCAGTAGACACCGAAGCCAGCGACATTCTCGACTGACATCGGTCCCCTATCTCTTCTCCCCCTTTTCCTCGCGCGGCCAGGGTGGATGTAATCACCGAGAAGACAGTCTGAAGGCCGTCACTACCAGATACCAGCACCTTCTATGCTAATTGTTCACTTATTCCTATTGAAAAAAGTATTATATATATTTACCATCAAAACAGCTGGTATGGGATCGGAAAGAGGGGGAGCAGTTGACAGGCGGTCCGTACTACAGATCGCCGGTGGGGTCGGTACCGCAGGGCTCGCCGGGCTGGCGGGATGTCAGGGCGGGGGTTCGACAATCGAAAGCACACCGGAGCATCCACCGCTCGGGAACTATCCGGTCGAAGGAGAAACGGTCACGCTCGGCTTCAACGTCCCACAGTCGGGGACCTACGCCGCCGAAGGGCGCGACGAACTCCGGGGGTATGAGCTCGCGGTCACGCATCTCAACGAGGGCGGTGGCTGGGTCGGCCAACGCTCCTTTGACGTGCTCAGCGGCGACGGCGTGCTCGGGAAGACCGTCGAGTACGTCACCGCGGACACGGAGACGAAACCGGATGTCGCAACGGCCAACGCCGAGGAGATGATCGAGCAAGACGACGTCATCATGTTCTCCGGCGGCTCGTCCAGTTCCGTCGCCATCGCCCAGCAGGACGTCGCACAGGCCCAGAAGGTCCCGTACATGTGCTGTCTGACCCACTCGAACGACACGACGGGACGGGACTGTGTCCGCTACAGCTTCCGGGAGATGTTCAACGCGTACATGACCGCACAGGCGCTGCTTCCGGTACTCAAGGAACGGTTCGGCCGGGAGGCTCAGTACGTCCAGATCTACGCGGACTACAACTGGGGCAAGACCATGGAGTCGTCCATCCGTGACTTCTTCACGTCGAGCGGCTGGGTCGAACTCACAAGTATTCCGACGCGTCTCGGGACGACGGACTACGAGGAGCCGCTCAAGCAGGCCCGGGACGCCGGCGCGGAGGTCGTCTTCCTCGACCACTACGGACTCGACGCCGCGAACTCGCTGACAAAAGCCCAGGAGATTCTCCCGGACGAGGTGGGGATTGTGGTGCCGCTGTACAACCGCATCGTGGCACAGAACGCCTCGAAGGCGCTCGACGGCGTCGTCGGGACGGTCGCGTGGGACACCAGCGTCTCGTCCGACCTCTCGAACGAGTTCAAGAACGCCTTCACCGCCGAGTACGGGAACGCACAGCGGCCCTCCGGCGTGGCCCATCTGGCTTACGCACAGACGCTCCAGTACGCCGCGGCCGTCGAGCGGGCCGGCACCTTCTACCCGCCGGCGGTTATCCGGGAACTGGAAGACCACGAGTACTCGGTCGGGCTGGGCAGCCAGACGATGCGGCGCTGTGACCATCAGGCCCAGCGTGGCGTGCCGGTAGTCGAAGGGCTCTCCGAGTCCGAGCAGTCCCTTGGCCGGTTCTACGACCTGCTCAGCGTCACGAAGGCGGTCGGATACGACTGTGACGGCGGCCCGGCCGCAGAGTGCGAGCTCGGAGACTACGGGGACTAGAGCCAGAGCGCAGCGACTACTGCGCAACGGAAAAATACGGCAAACGGAGAACCGAACGGGGACGTGGACACGAGCAGTCCCCAGCTGTCAGAGGCAGACGGACGCGCTGTGACGGACACGTCACGTCGGCGTATCCGGCTGTTCGGAGCCGGGGCCGCGTTACTCCAGTAGCTCCGGTGCCGCGTCGTATGCCACCCCCTTGACCGCGGATTCCGGCGGATCGTCTCCGTCGTGGTCGGTCGGGCAGTCTGTCTCAGCCATGGTCAGTCGTCCGCCGAAATCGGCTGGCCCTCGGCGTCGGTCGGGGCCGGGCTTTCGCCGTCGTCGAATGGATACCACGACTGCTTGCCGTCGGCTAGACACGGGTCGGTGTACCCCTGGACCTCGTGGGGTTCGGCCAGTTCGACGATGGTCTCGTGACCGGTGGCGTCGACCCACTCGCGGAAGGTCTGACCCTCCGAGCGAAGCGCGGCGTAGGCTTCGACAATGTTGGCGATCATGCCCGGCACCTCGTCAGCAGGGACGCGCTGGCGGACCCACTCGATGAACGTCGGCTCCTCGCCGATGCCGCCGCCGACGCCCACGTCGACGGCTTCGACCATCTGGCCGTCCTTGCGGGCGCGCATCCCCTGTAAGCCGATGTCGGCCGTCATCGCCTGGCCGCAGTCGGCCGTACAGCCCGAGAAGTGCATCTTGATGCGGTCCACGTCGTCGGGCACGTCGACGTTGTCACCGAGCCAGCGGAGCAAGCGGGCCATCCGCGCCTTCGTCTCCGTGAGCGCGAGCGAGCAGAACTCCGTCCCGGTACAGGCCATCGCGCCCTGAACGAACGGGTTCGGCTCGGGCGAGTGTTTCTCCAGCAGCGGCTCGTTGAGGAGGTTCGAGAGATTCCCGTCGGGGACGTCCATGATGAGCGGGTTCTGCCGGCGGGTCAGTCGCACCTCGCCGGAGCCGTAGGCGTCGGCGAGATCCGCGAGTTCGATGGCGTCCTCGGCGGAGAGTCGGCCGACCGGCACCGAGAGGCCGACGTAGTTCTTGTCGTCTTTCTGGTCGTAGACGCCGACGTGGTCGTGGGCACCGTACTCCGTGTGCTTGCCGGCGTTGTACGTGTACTCCCCGCGGAAGTCGGTCCCGGCGGTTTCGAACTCGAAATCAAGCCGTTCGTCGAGTTCCTCCCGGATGGCGTCAGTACCGTGTTCATCGACGAAAAAGCGCGCGCGGTTCTTCGAGCGGTTCTGGCGGTTGCCCGCTTCGTGGTAGTACTCGACGAAGGCCCGCACGGTCTCGACGGCGTGTTCGGGCCGAATGAACAGGTCGAGCGGACGGGCTTCGCGCGGTTCGCGGCCGCCGAGGCCGCCGCCGACGCGGACGTGAACCCCTCGACTTCCTCGCCAGCAATGAACTTGTGGGCCGGCTCCAGCCCGATGTCGTTGATGCTGTCCTGGGCACACCCCTGCTTGCACCCCGTCACCGAGATATTGAACTTCCGGGGCATGTTGGCCAGGTCGTTATCGTCGCGGATGGTCTCCTGAATCTCGTCCAGAATCGGGCGGGACTCGACGTACTCCTCGGCCTTGCCGGCGACCGGGCAGCCGGAGATGTTCCGCATCGTGTCCCCGCCCGCCGAGCGCGAGGAGACGCCGACGGCTTCGAGTTTCTCCCAGATCTCCGGGATGTCTTCGAGCTTGAGCCAGTGCAACTGGATGGACTGTCGCGTCGTGAGGTCGATCCAGCCGTTCCCGAACTCGGGGTTCTCGGCCGGTCCCTTCGCGTAGTCCCGAGCGACCTCGCCGATGGCCCGAAGCTGGTCGGGCTCCAGGACGCCGCCGCAGTTGGTCAGCCGCATCATGAAATACGACTCCTGGCCGCCGCGGTGGTGGAACACCCCCCAGAACTTGAACCGCGAGAACCACTTCTCCCGTTCGTCCTCGGGAATCGACTCCCAGCCCTTCTCGGCGAACTCCTCTAACTTCTCCCGTACCTCGTCGCCGTACAGCTCCGCCTTGTACTCCTCCTTTTTATGTGCCATCTTCGCGCGCCCCCGTTCTTAATGGATGTAGTTTTTTATCTCTCATATCTATCTGAATGTCCGCTAATTCACGTCTAAGTACTGAGGTCGATTCCTTATAACGCTATTCGTTAAAGAAATAAAGAATAATAGAGCGTTAGAAAATGGCCGTCCAGAATTATACCGTCTGAGAGGTGTTTAAAGAGGTTATACACTGCCCCGTCGACAGAGATGAAACCGCAGGACGGCAATCGGTTGTCCGGTCGAGTTCGGGACTGTGCGTCGGGGACGCTCCGCGGGCGTGATTCGCCCGACCGGAGCGCGACCCCGTAGAACTGAGGTGTCAGTCGCGCGCGAGCCGAACCGACGAGGGACGCGACACACCGGCCTGTTCAGTGCGTCACGCGTGCGGAAAAGAGAAAGAACGGCTCGTTCGAGAGCGATGAGCGTCAGTCGTCGCCGGAGCGACGGTGGTGCCTTCCTGCGTGCTTCCGACGAACCCAGCCGTGTTAGCGACTTTCGCGATTTCCGGCTGGAACACCCATGCAGACAGCAACACAATCGGAATCATGGTAACGGCGGCCACGGAGTACCCCAGGTGGAGGTTCGCCAGCCACGGCGCGGAGTAAAACAGCGGGTAGACGATGCCGCGACGGTGCCGACGCCGCCGACGACGCCCGCGACCGAACCCGAGTCGTTCGGGAACATCGCGGGCACCTGCGCGAAGATAGCGCCCTCGGCCCAGGCACAGCCCGTGCCCACGAGGAAGCCGATGACGACGGCGTTCAGCAGGACCCCGGAGAGGCCGGCCAGCGTCATGGCGAACATCATCACCACGATGAAACAGAGCCCGAGGAACGTCCACTGTTCGCGGTACTGGCCCTCGAAAAAGGGCAGGAGGTTCTTCTCCTTGCGGGCCAGCAGGTCGCTGCCGTAGCCGCCAAAGGGCCGGAGCAGGCCGGCGGCAATTGAGAACGTCGCCGCGAAGGTGCTCGCGATGACGAGGTTGTCCTGGTTGAACGCTTCGCGGTAGTAGGTGGCGAGCCACCCGTTCATCGACAGTTCGAGGCCGAAGGACATGATGTACGCGGCGGCGAGGACGACGGTGCCGTAGCGCGTGGCCGTGTGTAGCCAGCCCTTGAAGTTGGTGTCCTCCTTGGTCGCCTGGCGTTTCGCCTCGCTTTTCGCGGCCTCGCCCAGCGTGTAGTAGGCGATTGCGAGGAGGATGGAGACGATGCCGGTGTAGAAGAAGGCGGCCCGCCAGTTCGTCGAGAACAGCGGCCCGTTCCAGCCGGACCCGAACACACGGGGCAGGATGAGCGCCCCGCCGGCGGCACCGGCGTTCCCGACGCCGGCGTAGATGCCCTCCGCCAGGCCGAGGTTCTCCTCTTCGAACCACTCGGCGACGTGCTGGATGCCGATGACGAACGTGATGCCGGCCGTCGCCACGATGAGTCGCAACACGAAGAACACGGAGTAGTCCTGTGCGAAGGCGCTCCCTATCGAGAACACGCCGACGTAGGCCAGTACGATGGCGAAGATGGCCGGCGCACCGAACTTATCCGAGAGCCAGCCGGTGAGCATCCGGCCGAACGGTGCCATCCAGATGGCCGAACTGGCGAGAATACCGATTTCCGCGGTCGAGAGCCCGAACTCCTCTGCCATCGGGCCGGTGAACGGCGCAAAGGAGAACCAGATGAGAAACGAGAAATTGAACCCGATAGTTGCCAGCAACAGCGTCCGGTACTTCGTCATCTTGATCAGTCCCATGCCGACACCTCGGTTACGGACGCGGTATTGTTCACGGTCGATAACGAGACTTTGTTCACCAATCCGCCTTTATTTTGGATGTGTGCCCACATCAGTACATGAAGTCCGAAAGTCCCACCATTTAATAACAGTAACCGTTTACAGAACGGCTATTCTACCCAGCCTGAGTGGATAGACCGCAAATATATCATCGGATATCCCCTGTTTAAGGACATTGAACGCCCAGCGGACGGGGGAATAATTGGACATATTTAGATTACTTCGGACGGCGATGGAGAAGCGCGTGTCGACGAACCGTCGGGGCCGCGCCTGATATCGGCTCAGTCGGCCGTGGCGGGCGGGAGTTCAGCCTCGGCGGCGACGAGGCGGGCGGCACACTGCTTGAAGTTCGGTTCGTCGGACTGGGGGTCGCGGTCCGAAAGCGTCAGCCGGTTCGTTGCCGGGTGGTGAATGGGGAGCCACACCATCCCCTCGGGGACGCCCTCGTCGCGGTCGATGGCGACCGTCGCGGAGCCACGGCGGGTCTCGACGGTCAGCCGGTCGTCGGTAACGAGGCCGCTGTGTTCCTCGACGGTCTCGGGGTGGATGCGGGCCACCAGCGGACCGGCCTCACCCCCGCGGGACCGGACGCCGGTGTTATACCCGTCGGCCTCGCGGGCCGTGGTCAGCGTCAGCGGGTAGTCGTCGTCGGTCGGCTCCGGGAGCGACTCCTGGCGGCCCGTCGAGAACTGTGCGCGGCCGGAGGCGGTGGGGAACGACCACGACTCGTCGTCGTAGTAGCGGTAGCCGCCCGAACTCACCCCGTCGGGCGCGGGCCACCTGACGGCGTGGCTGTCGTCGAGGCGTTCGTAGGTGATGCCCGAGCAGTCGGCGACCGTCCCCTCGGTGAGGGCGGTGAACTCGTCGAAGACGTCCGAGGGGTCCGGCGACGTGCTCTCGAACAGGCCGGGGAACAGCCGCGAGCCGATGGTGGCGATGATGTCCAGATCCGGCCTGACGCCGCTTGGCAGGTCAGTCGCCGACCGGACCCGGGAGATGGTCCGCTCCATGTTCGTCGTCGTCCCGTCGCTCTCGCCCCACGTCGCGGCGGGCAGGACCACGTCGGCGATCTCCGTCGTTTCGGTGTGGAAGGCGTCCTGCACGACGACGAAGGCGTCTTCGAGCGTCTCGCGCACAGAGTCGGCCTCGGGCATCCCGGCAACGGGATTGGTGGCGACGGCCCAGACGGCGTCTGGCTCGGCTTCGAGCATCCCGACCGGGCCGGGGCCGGTGTCGTCGGGGAGGCGGTCGACCGGCACGTCCCAGTGATCGGCGACGAGACGGCGATGGTCCGGGTCCTCGAAGGCCCGCTGGCCGGGCCAGGACCCCTTCGAGGAGCAGATGCGGGTCCCCATCGAGTTGGCCTGGCCGGTCAGCGAGAACGGGCCGCCGCCGGGCCGGAGGTTCCCCGTCGCCAGCGTCAGGTCGATGAGCGCCCGGGCGGTCTCGGTCCCCTGGACGTGCTGGTTGATGCCCATGCCCCCAGTAGACCAGCGCTTGCTGGTCCATCGCGTCGGCCAGCAGGTCCACCTGGGCCATCTCGACACCGGCCTCGGCTGCCGCGTCGGCGGCGTCGGGCAGGGTCGCGAGCAGGTCGTCGAATCCCTCGGTTGCTGCGTCGACGAACTCGCGGTCGACCCGCCCCGTTTCGACGATGCGGGCGAGGACGGCCCGGGCCAGCGCGAGGTCCTTCCCCGGGTCGGGCGCGACGTGGTGCTCGGAGTTCTCTGCGGTCTCGGAGCGGACGGGGTCGACGACGATGATTTCGACGCCATCCTCGTCAGCAGACTGCTGAATCCAGCGGAACATCACGGGGTGGGCGACCGCCGGGTTCGCCCCCCAGACGACGTGTCGGTCGGCGTCGCTGATGTCGGCGTAGGTACACGGCGGCGCGTCGCTGCCGAAGGCCTGGTAGTAGGCGGTGACGGCGCTGGCCATACACAGCGTCGTGTTGGCGTCGTAGTTGCGCGTCCCGAAGCCGCCGCGGGCGACTTTCCCCAGCGCGTAGGCGGCCTCGTTGGTCTGCTGACCGCTTCCGAGGACGGCGACCGAATCGGGGTCCCGCTGGTGGACGGCCTGAAGCCCCTCGACCGCGCGGGCCAGCGCCACGTCCCACTGGGTCTGACGGAGTTCGCCGTCGCTGCGGACCATCGGTCGGGTGAGCCACTCGCCGTCGGGGGCCTTGCTCTCCCGGAGGCCACGCGCACAGGCGAGTCCCTGACTGACCGGATGGGCGGCGTCGCCACGAACAGCGTCGATACCGTACCCTTCGTCAGCGCCCTGGTGCATGTGGCCACAGCCAACGGCACACCGCATACACGTCGTCGGTACCCAGTCGCTCACAGCCGCCCACGCGCCGTCAAGACGCCCATTTGTCCAATTTGGCATGATATCGAAGTACGTTCGGATGCCATTATCGTAATTACATAGATGAATACGCACCGTATAACAGTGACTCTTTACGAAATATTTATTTTACCGGTGAACGCATGACATCCGTCCACTAGGTCGGTGGGACCGCGAGCTAACAACAGTTTCTTTCTGACAGCGGTCAAACGGCAGCGTATGAACCACGAGCAGTCGCGAGCGCTGTACGACCGCGCCCTGTCGGTGCTGTCGGGCGGCGTCAACTCCTCCGTGCGAGCCACGCAGCCCTACCCGTTCTTCGTCGAGAAAGGGGACGGCGGGCACGTCATCGACGCCGACGGGAACCGATACATCGATTTCGTCATGGGCTACGGTCCGCTGCTGCTGGGCCACAGCCTGCCCGAGCAGGTCCAATCAGCCATCCAGCGACACGCCGCTGAGGGGCCGATGTACGGCGCGCCGACCGAAGTCGAGGTCGAACTGGCCGAGTTCGTCACCCGGCACGTCCCCAGTGTCGAGATGCTGCGGTTCGTCAACAGCGGGACCGAGGCGACGGTCTCGGCGGTCCGACTGGCTCGTGGCTACACGGGGCGGGACAAAATCGTCGTGATGCAGAGTGGCTACCACGGGGCACAGGAGTCCACGCTGGTCGAGGGCGAGGGCGACCACACGGCCCCGTCCAGCCCCGGCATCCCCGAGAGCTTCGCTGAGCACACCCTGACCGTGCCGTTCAACGACGAGGAAGCCGCCCACGAGGTGTTCGAGGAACACGGCGACGACATCGCCGCGGTGCTCACCGAACCCATCCTCGGGAACTACGGCATCGTCCACCCGGTCGAGGGCTACCACGACACGCTCCGGGAACTGTGTGACGACCACGGCTCCCTGCTTATTTTCGACGAGGTCATCACCGGCTTCCGCGTCGGCGGCCTCCAGTGTGCCCAGGGCGCGTTCGACATCGACCCCGACATCACCACGTTCGGGAAGATTGTCGGCGGCGGCTTCCCGGTCGGGGCAATCGGTGGCAAAAGCGAGATCATCGAGCAGTTCACCCCTGCCGGCGATGTGTTCCAGTCCGGAACGTTCTCTGGCCACCCCGTGACGATGGCGGCCGGTCTGGAGACGTTACGGTATGCGGCTGAACACGACGTATACGACCACGTCAACGAGCTCGGCGACCGGCTCCGAGCGGGACTGCAGGACATCCTCGAAGACCAGGCCCCCGAGTACACCGTCGTCGGCCGGGACTCGATGTTCAAGGTCATCTTCACCCGCGACGGGCCTGATTCCTTCGACGGACATTGCGAGGCTGGCTGCCGGCAGCGGGAGTCCTGTCCACGCTTCGACTACTGTCCGAAGACCGGCCACGACGTGACACAGGCCGAGACCGAGCGGTGGGAGCGCCTGTTCTGGCCTGCGATGAAAGACCAGGGCGTGTTCCTCACGGCGAACCAGTTCGAGTCACAGTTCATCTGTGATGCCCACACAGGTGAAGACATAGAGAATGCGCTCGAAGCATACAAAGAGGCGATATGAGGTGAGCGACGACGACATCGCACTGTCCGAGAAGCGAATGTACGGGGCGAAACGTCCGGAGACCCACGCGTACGTCGCGTCGGGACTGGGCGTCACCCGCGTCGAGACGGCCGGCGGCCAGATCGGGCGGTTCAGCCTGAGCGAACGGTGCAATGCCCGTGATGTGGCCGGCGCAAGCGGCGAAGTCGCGGTCGCCACCGACGAGGACGTGCTCGTGTTGACCGACGACGGCTTCGTTCCGACTGGGTTCGGGCCAGCCACCGCCGTCGGCTACGACGGCGACGGACTGCTCGCAGCCGGCGACGGCCGCGTCGCTCGGTACAGCGGGGAGTGGCGAGATATCGGCGAGGTCGCGGACGTCCGTGCCATCGACGGCGACCGCCTCGCCGCGGCCGAGGGCGTGTACGCCCTCCCGTCGCTCGACCGACTCGGCCTGGTGGACGTGGTCGACGTGGCCGGTGACTACGCCGCGACCGAGAGCGGGCTGTACCGCTACGAAGGCGGGAGCACCGACAGCGACGGCGAGTGGACCGAGGTCCGGTCGGGCCGACACTTGGCAGTTGCAAGCGACGGTGAGCAGGTCCATGCCGCCGCGGCGGACGGCCTGTACGAACTGACAGCCGGCGCGTGGGAGCCCTGCACGTTGCCAGCGACCGAGCGCGTCGTCGACGTGACCTACGGCGACGACACCTACGCGATCACCGAGAACGGGACCTTCCTCGTCGCAACCGCGGCCGAGGCGACCGCCGACGGACAGGGCGGCTGGCGACAGCGCTCGCTGGGCGTCCCCGACGTCGTTGGCGTCGCTGTGGCCTGATTCGATCAGTAGTATCTAAGCGGGACTTCGCGGTTCTATCCGGCCTTCATGGCAATAGATCAGTATCGACCGGCGTCCATGCACTCTTACTGCGGTATTTGCTGTCTGTCGGCCTCTTTCAAAATAATGCCGTAGCCACGGAGCGCTCCGGACTCGTCAAAGCTCGCAGAGAGCGTCATGTCTGTCCAGCAGCGCGTGCCGTCCTGACGGATCTGTAACCCTTCGTGGGAGACGGTCCCGTCTGTTTTCGCGGTATCGAGGAGTTGCTCGGGAAGGCCGTTCGCCAGATCAGACTCCTCGAAGAACGTCGAAACGTGCGCTCCGATGATTTCCTCCGCGTTATAGCCAGTGAATTGTTGAGCACCGTCGTTCCAGCGAGTGACGTAGCCCTCATGGTCGAGGGTGAAAAAGGCGTGGTCGTCCATGGCATCGATAAGAACGTCGAACTGAGTGCTCTGTCCCACCAACTGCGTCCGTTCGGGGGTGATGTCCCGCGCCGTACACACGAGTACCCCGTCGTCAGCGTGAGCCAGGCGATGGTTCGTAACGAGCCTGTCGCCGTCTTTCATCAGTCGAACTGTTTCACCCGACCAGTACTCGTTTTCTTTGACCGCTGGGATGATGTCGTTCTCTAGCCGGTCCGCTTCATCGTCGTGGTACAGAATTGTCCAGGGCTCGCCGGCCAGTTCATCCTGCTCGTATCCAAATAGGTCCGCAAAGGCAGGGTTCACATACGAAAACGTCCCGTCCGGGTCGATGAGGCTGATCCCTTCGCTGGCAGTCTTCATCGCCCTGTAGCTACGGTCGATTGTACGGACGGCACGGTAGCGTTCGACAAGGTTCGTGATTCGATTGGCCAGGATCGCGTACTGGTCAGTCCCATGCTCTTTCTGGATGTACTCCGTCACGCCGGCCGTGATAGCTTCGCTCGCGATCTCTTCGCTCCCTTTGCCAGTAAAAAGGATGAACGGCAGGTCAGGAGACTGTTCGCGGACTGCAGCCAGGAACTCCAGCCCGTCCATTACTGGCATATCATAGTCCGAGACGATACAATCGATGTTCTCCGCCCGAAGAATCGCAAGACCGTCAGTACCGTTCGTTGCCGTTTGAACTTCGAGCCGTTCGTTTTCCCGTTCGAGGAACTGGGCGGTCAAATCCGCAAAATCAGGTTCGTCATCTAAATGTAATACCTTCATGATTTTGGAGGGACTGCGCTGTTCGTACTTTGGAATCGAGCAGAGATAAATACCTCATCTAGTTGTAAATAATATTATGAAAATATATCATTGTATCGGAAAATAGGCATGGTCACACAAGTTACGTGAGTGTTGTCGCTATGGGTGTCAATTACAATGCACAGTTGTCTGAAGGGAGAGTCAGCCACGATGTCGGGGAATCGAAAAGAGGTTTAGCCCGGACAGCCACCCACCGCACATGATTATCCCCGGGGCGGACACGCAGGCGTTCGCGGCGACCCTCGCCGAGGCGACGGGCGAGCGGCTTGGACGGGTCGAGTACGAACGGTTCCCCGATGGTGAGCACGTCGTCCGGGTCCCCGAAGCAGTCGCTGGCGAGCGTGCCGTCGTCGTCGCATCCACTGTCGACAGCGACGCGCACCTCCAGTTGCTCCAGTTGCAGGACGCGGCCCGCGAAAGCGGCGCGAGCGAGGTCATCACCGTCATCCCGTACATGGGCTACGCCCGTCAGGACGAGGCGTTCAAGCCTGGCGAACCGGTCTCCTCGCGGGCGATGGCCCGCGCCATTTCGACGGGAACCGACCGTGTACTGACCGTAAATCCCCACGAACCGGCCGTCTGTGATTTCTTCGACGTGCCAGCCACCAACGTCGACGCGGCGAGTGTTCTCGCCGACCCGCTGCCTGCGGACCTGACGAACCCCCTCTTTCTCTCGCCCGACGAAGGCGCAATCGCCCTCGCGACGACGGTCCGGGACGCGTACGGCGAGGGTGAGACGGACTTCTTCGAGAAGGATCGGGACTACGACACCGGCGACATCGAGATCAGCCCCAGCGACGCGCCGGTCGAGGGCCGGGACGTGGTGCTGGTGGACGATATCATCGCCACGGGGTCGACGATGAGCGAGTCCGTTGGCGTCCTCGACGACCGCGACGCCGAACGGGTGTTCGTCACCTGTATCCACCCGATGCTCGCCAGCAACGCCCTGACGAAGCTCAACAGCGCCGGCGTCGAAGCCGTCTACGGCACGGACACGCTTGAACGCGCCGTCAGCGAGGTCAGCGCCGCACCGGTCGTCGCCGAAGAGCTGTAGACACCGGTGCTGAAACACGAGGGGCAAAAAAACCCCGCTCGTTGTAACGCGACTGCGTGCCGCTTAATCCGACGCCTCAGCTGCGGCGACCGGTGCTATCGCGATTTCCATCTCAATCCCTTCGACGTCCCACGTTTTTCGATGGCCGTCCTCGACGCCGCCGAGTTCGTCAGCCCGAACCTCCTCTTTGATGAGCGCCTCGTGCTCGCGGACCAGCGAATCCACGCGCTCGTCGTCGATTGCCAGGTCCACGACGATGCGCTCCTCGATATCGAGTTCGAGGTCCTTTCGCATCTCTTGCACGCGGCGGATGACCTCGCGGGCGTACCCCTCGCTCTCGATGCCTTCGGTGAGCGCCGTGTCGACGTAGACGACGCCGCCGCCATCGAGCGCAGCGAACTCCGTCCCGGTGACGCCCTCGGGCGTCTCGCGGCGGAACGCGACCATCTCCTCGGTGAGGTCGACGTCCTCACCGAGCGCCTCGCGTACTGTACCTTCGAGGGTATCGAGTGACTGCTCGCCGACGCGGGCCTCGTTGAGCGCGTTCATGACGCGGCCGGCGTCGTCGCCGAAGGCCGGGCCGAGTTCGCTCATGTCGGCCTCGGCGGAGTACTGGAGTTCGCCCCACTCCTCGTCAGCGCCGACGACCTCGACGGCGCGGGCGTTGAGCCGGTCGGCGATGATGGCCTCCTGTGCGCGGACCGCGTCGGCCACGTCGTCGCTGTCGACGTCGACGACGACGCGGGTGACGGGCCAGCGGAGCTTGCGTTCGGCCTGCTGGCGGGCATTCGAGCCCGCTTCCTCGACCTCGCGGACGACCTCGATTTCGCGTTCGAGCGCAGGGTCGTGCAGGTCGGCGTCGACCTCGGGCCAGTCACACATGTGGACCGTCGGGTGGCCGGCGTCGCCGGTGAGTGCGCCGTACACCTGCTCGGCGACGAACGGCGTGAACGGGGCAAACAGCGCGGCCACGGATTCGAGCACGCGGTAGAGCGTGGCGTAGGCGGCCTGCTTCGAGGCACTGTCTTCCTCCTCCCACATCCGCTCGCGGACGACCTGGATGTAGAACCGGGAAACGTCCTCGACGACGAATTCGAGCAGTTCGTCGACCGCCTTGTCGTTCTCGAAGTCGTCCATCGAGTCGGTCATCGCCTCGGTCACGGTCTGAAGCCTGGAGAGGACCCACTCGTCGACGAGTTCGAGGTCTTCGCGGACATCCTCGACTGTGGTCTCCTCCGGATTGAAATCATCCGCACGCATGTACGGCAGCGGGAAGCGCGCGACGTTCCAGAGGATGTTGAGCCGCCGTTGCATCTCGGCGGTCTCCTCCCAGGAGAAGTTCATGTCCTCGCCCTGGGCAGTCACCGACAGCAGGAACAGCCGCATCGGGTCGCGGCCGTGCTTCTCGATGACCTCGTGGGGATCGATGAGGACGCCCTTGGACTTGGACATGCCGCGGCCGTCGGGCATGTTGGCGTAGCCGTGCATCAGCACCTGCTTGTACGGTATCTCACCGGTGGCGGCGGTGCTCATGCCCAGTTGCGACCAGAACCAGCCGCGGGTCTGGTCGTGGGCCTCCATGATGAGGTCGGCGGGCCACAGCTCCTCGAAGTCCTCAGTCTGTTCGGGGTAGTCGACGGTCCCCCACGTCGCCACGGAGGAGTCGAGCCAGACGTCGAACACGTCGCCGACGCGGGTGTAGGTCGTGCCGTCCTCGGTGATGGTGAGGTCGTCGACCGTGCCCTTGTGGAGGTCGACGTTTTCGGGGTCGATGTCCTGGTCGACCCGCTCGGCGAGTTCCTCGCGGTCGCCGACGACGATGGCGTCGTCCATGTCACCGGACCAGTCTTCAGGGAGCCAGATGGGGATCGGGATGCCCCAGTAGCGCTGCCGCGAGACGTTCCAGTCCGGCGCGTCCTCAACGAAGTCCCGGAAGCGGTTATCGCGGGCCCACTGCGGGTACCACTCGCTGTCCTCGATATTCGCAAGCAGTTCGTCCTTGATGTCGGTCACCGTGATGAACCACTGGTCGGTAACGATACGGACGATGTCGGTGTCACAGCGCCAGCACTGCCCTTCGCGGACGGTGTGGCCAGATTCACTGGAGAGCAGGACGCCGTTCTCGTCGAGGTCGTCGATGACCTCGTCGTTGGCGTCGCGGACGAACGTCCCTGCGTACTTGCCCGCGTCGTCGGTGTAAACGCCGTCGCTCCCGACCGGACAGAAGATTTCGAGGTCGAGTTCCTGTCCGCGCTCGAAGTCCTCCTCACCGTGGCCGGGCGCGGAGTGGACGAGGCCCGTGCGGTCGGCCTCGACGTAGTCGGCGGTGTACACCTGCCCAGAGCCCTCGCCTTGGGCGTGGTCCGGCACTTCCTCGGCCAGCGGGTGGTCGTACGCCCAGCCGACCATCTCCTCGCCGGTGAGTTCCTCGACGACCTCGTAGTCGTCGTAGCGGCCGGCCTTCAGCACGTCCTCGACGCAGGCCTCGGCGACGTAGAGCCGTTCGGTATCACCGTCTTTCTCAGCGTCGACGCCCACGTAGTCGAGGTCACCGTCGACGGCGACGAAGGTGTTGGCGACGATTGTCCAGGGCGTCGTCGTCCAGATGACCAGACTGCCCTCGCGGCTCGCGGTTTCACCGCTCGCTCGTTCCGAGGTCTCGCTCCGCTCGCCCTCGCGGTCCGCCAGAGGGAATTTCACATAAATCGACGGCTTGCCAACGTCGTGGTACTCGACCTCGTTGTTGGCGATGCCGGTCTCACACCGCGGGCACTGATTGATGGAGCGCTGGCCCTGCTCGACCAGCCCGCGCTCGTGGGCCTGCTGGAAGCCCCACCAGGCGGCCTCCATGTACTCGGGGTTGACCGTCTTGTAGGGGTCGTCCCAGTCCATCCAGACGCCGAAGTCCTGAAAGTCCGTCTGGAGGCCTTCGAGTTGCTCCTCGGCGAAGTCTTTGCACTCCTCGATGAAGTTCTCCTCACCGAACTGCTCGATGTCTTTCTTGTTCTCGAAGTCGAGGCGCTCCTCGACTTTCGTCTCGATGGGGAGGCCGTGCATGTCATAGCCCGGCCGGTCAGTGACGTCGTACCCCTGCATCCGCAGGTAGCGGATGTAACAGTCCTTCAGGGTCTTGTTCCACGTCGTCCCCATGTGGGCCGCGCCGGAGGTGTAGGGCGGCCCGTCAACGAAGAAGTAGTCCTCGCCGTCGGCCCGGTGGGCCTTCGTCTGCTCGTAGGCGTCGACGTCGTCCCAGTACTCGAAGACCCCGTCCTCGACGGCGTCGGGGTTGTACTGGTCGTCGACAGCGGCGAAACGTTCCATACCGGCACATTCGCCGCCTCCAATAAAGGACAATCGGTTGTATGTGTGCTGTTCAGGGCTCGCGCTCACGCTGGAGGAGCAAGCTGACCGTCTCGCCGGTCTTGTCTGTGAGCGGAGCGGCGACATGCCACCCCTCGGCTCCGAGTTCGTTCAGTTGTTCGACCGGCGGCGTGACCTCGCCGCCGAGTCCGGCGATCATGACATTACTGTCAACCTCGATAGTGCGGTACTCGTAGGAGGGCATACAGATGCTGGAGCGGCCACCGGCGATAAACGTCTTGTGGTGGCGACCGCCACGGCTTTGCCGCCGACGGCCGTGCCAGCGCATGTGCCAGCGTTCCCGACCGACGAGCAGCAAAACGCCCTCACAGAGGACTGCCGACGCTGCCCGGAACTCGCCGAGAGCCGGACCTGCATCTCGTGGGGCAACGGCCCGCCGTCGGCCGACCTCGTGGTCATCGGCGAAGCACCGGCTGACGGCGACCCGGAAGCCGAGCAGTGGCGGGGCGGCAACCTGACCGGGATGGCCTACACCTCGCGGCGCTCCGGCCGGAAAATCCGGCAGGTGCTCGCCGACGCCGGGTTCGGCCACGACGACTGCTACTACACCAACGCCGTGAAGTGCCATCCGCCGGAGAACCGCGACCCGACCGACGCGGAGTTGGCGAACTGCCGCCCCTACCTCGTCGAGGAAGTCGAAGCAATCGAGCCAGCGGCGGTGCTGACCACCGGCAAGCACGCGACGAAGACCGTGCTGGCGCTGGACGACGACAGCCTCGACGGGTTTCTCGACAGCGTGCTCGACCCGCTGCAGAGCGAGGCGCTGAGCGTTCCCGTGGTTCCGCTGCTCCACCCGTCGTATCAGGAGGTCTGGCTCTCGCGGCTGGGCTACAGTTACGACGAGTACACGGCGGCCATCGCCGACACGGTCACCAGTGTCGATGACACCTAGAACCTTCTTGTGACCGCCGGACACAGGGACGACCATGAGCGAGGACTGCATCTTCTGCCAGATTGTCGCCGGTGACATCCCGAGCCGAACCGTCTACGAGGACGACACCGTGTTCGCGTTCCTCGATGCAAATCCCCTCTCGCCGGGGCACACGCTCGTCATCCCGAAGGCCCACCACGAACGGCTGAACGACACGCCCGCCGACGTGGCCGGCGAGGTGCTGTCGACCCTGCACGAACTCGTCCCCGCCGTCGAGGCGGCCGTCGACGCCCCCGCCAGCACGGTCGCGTTCAACAACGGCGAGGCGGCCGGCCAGGAAGTCCCGCACGTCCACGGCCACATCATCCCGCGGTTCGAAGACGACGGCGGCCGGCCGATCCACGCGCTGGTCAACGACCGTCCTGACCTCTCCGACGACGAACTAGACGACATCGAGGACGATATCGTGGCCGAACAGGCGTAAAATTCCGTATCTTTTTATCGAAAGATAATCCAACAGCGACGCATGGGGGTTCCGACGCTCGCGTTCATAGGGTGTACCGGTGGGGCTGGAACGACCAGGCTGACAGTCGAGACGGCGGCGACGCTGGCCCGGGGTGGGCGGTCCGTCGCCGTCGTCGACGCGGCCTTCGGCACGCAGGGGCTGGCAACGTACGTCGACGGGCGGCTCGACGCCGACGTGACTGCGGTGGCCGTCGGCGACGTGCCGGTCGACAGCGCGCTGTTCGAGTGGGATATCGACGCCGACGGGCGGGTTGCGCTCTGTCCGGCCCACGCGC
>NZ_WPCB01000068.1:0-13313 GCF_009741785.1 Haloarcula sp. CBA1122 | reverse complement strand
CGGCCGCGACCTGCATCCAGCCGCCGGGGGCAGCCCCGAGGTCGACGACGGTCCGCCCCTCGCCCAGCAAGCCGGCCGTGTCGTCTAGCTGCTGGAGCTTGTAGGCCGACCGCGCGCGGTACCCCTCCTGCTTCGCTCTGTTGTAGTAGTCGTCTTTGCCCGACATGGTTACCACACACCGCGCTGTGACACGTTTTGAGCGCCGAAATGCGGCGAAATCGCAGTCATAGTAGTGGGAAGGCGGTCAGCGCTGAAATGGATGCCGACTCGAAGTTTCCGGCCGAGCCACGGCACGACAGTCGCCAGTCGATTGCCGCACCGACAATCAGGGCAAGCGCCAAGGACGTGACTACGTGCTTTACCATCAAGCCGAACACGTTCAGAGCCATTCTTACCGCGCAAGAACGCGTCTCAGCGGCTGAGATTTGCCGTCCCCATATATACAGGTCACGCGCTGAGTCCTATCTGTAGGAAGTGACCTCCCAATGTCAACCATTCCGACGGCGACGCGGAGGCGGGTGTTAGAAGCCCTGGGCGTCGGCACGGCCGCGCTTGCGGGCTGTGCCAGCGCACCGGGCGCAAAAGAGCAACCGACCGAGGCGAAGACGACCCCACAGGAGCCAGCTATGAACGCCGCACAACAGACTGACGTCGACCGTATTGCCGCGGACCCGACCGCAATCCCGGACCCAATCGACCGGTCGGAGCCAAAGACCGTGTCGGTCGAGATGACCACCAAAGAGCAGGTCGCAGAGATTGAGCCGGGCGTCACCTACACGTACATGACCTTCGGCGACCAGATTCCCGGCCCGATGATCCGAGTCCGCCGTGGCGACACCGTCGAACTCACCATCACGAACGAGGAGGGGAACTCGATGCCCCACAACATCGACCTCCACGCGGTCCGCGGCCCCGGTGGCGGTGCTGAGGCGTCGATGGTCACGCCGGGCCAGACCAAGACGTTCCGGTTCAAGGCCACCTACCCCGGCGCGTTCATCTACCACTGCGCCGTCCCGAACCTCGATATGCACATCTCCTCGGGGATGTTCGGGATGATACTCGTCGAGCCGAAAGAGGGGCTGCCCGAAGTGGACCACGAGTTCTACTTCGGCCAGCACGAACTGTACACCACCGGCGACACCGGCGAGAAGGGGCACCACGACTTCGACATGGAGGCGATGGCGGCCGAAGAGCCGACGTACGTCCTGATGAACGGCGAGAAGTACGCAATCACGCCGGACGTTCACGGCGCGCCCAGCATGCAGGTGGGTGAGACAGCCCGGGTGTACTTCGTGACCGGCGGTCCGAACCTCGACTCCAGTTTCCACCCCATCGGCTCCGTCTGGGACGAGGTCTGGCAGCAAGGCTCTATCGCTGGGCCGCCGAACAAGTACGTCCAGACCACGCCGGTCAAGCCGGGGTCCTGTGCCATCGCGACCCTCCACGCCGAGGTGCCTGGACCCATCAAACTGGTCGACCACGCGCTCTCCCGGGTCGCCCGCAAGGGCATGATGGCTGTCATCAACCGTGAAGGGGCGGCAAACCCCGACGTGTTCGAACCGGAGGTCTGACCGCTTCGCCGGAGTAACGCTCCGCACTGCCGCTTCGCGTTCGGCCCGATTACTCGATAACCGGTGTCGCTCGTAACCGCTGGCCCGTCCGCGGTCGCTCGCGCGCACGCGGTTTCAATGAGGGACTTTTTAATGGATGGGGGCATAGTCCGGTTCAAGATGTTCAACGCCATCGTGAGCGCAGACACGCTCCAGGCGACTCTCGACTCTGTGAGCGTGCTGGTGGACGAGTGCAAGATCCACCTCGAAGAAGACGGGCTGGAAATCCGGGCAGTCGACCCGGCAAACGTTGGAATGGTCGACCTGCGACTCGACGCGGCGGCGTTCGAGTCCTACGAGACTGATGGTGGGCTCATCGGCGTCAACCTCTCCCGCCTCGAAGACATCGCCGGTATGGCCGACGCCGGCCAGCTCGTCCACCTCGATCTGGACGAAGAGACACGGAAGCTCCACATCTCTATCGACGGCCTGGAATACACCCTCGCCCTTATCGACCCCGACTCCATCCGTCAGGAGCCCGACCTCCCGGACCTGGACCTCTCGGCGAACATCGTCATCGAGGGGAAGGACATCGACCGGTCGGTCACCGCCGCGGACATGGTCAGCGACCACATCGCGCTGGGCGTCGACGCGACAGAGGAACTGTTCTACGTCGACGCCGAGGGCGACACCGACGACGTCCACCTCGAACTCACCCGCGACGACCTCATCGACCTCACTCCCGGGGACGCCCACTCGCTGTTCTCGCTGGATTACCTGAAGAACATGAACAAGGCCATCCCGAAAGACGCCGAGGTCGAGATGGAACTCGGCGAGGAGTTCCCGGTCAAGATGCACTTCAGCTTCGCCGAAGGGCAGGGCCGAGTCACGTACATGCTCGCACCGCGCATCCAGAGCGAATAACGACGGATGGGGTCCGCGCCGCCGATCCCGGCCACCGACTGGCTGCCCGAGGACTCCGAGACGGAGTCGCTCTCACTCTCTGACGGTCGGCGGCTGGCCTACGCCACCTACGGTGACGCCGACGGCTATCCGGTCCTTTTCTGTCACGGTACCCCCGGATCACACGTCGCCGCACGGCTGCTCGCCGCGCCGGCTCGCGAACGCGGCATCAACCTCATCGCTCCGGACCGGCCGGGCATCGGGAACTCCGAAGACGCAGCTGTTACGTTCGAGGACTGGCCGGACGACGCCGCGAACCTCCTGTCCCATCTCGATGTCGACGCGGCTGGTGCCGTCGGCTTCTCCGGCGGCGGCGCGTTCGCGCTGGCCTGTCACCGACTGCCCGAGATAGAGCGAATCGCGCTCCTGGGCAGCAGCGGCCCACCGTCAATCGGTTCGACGGGGCGCGTCCAGCAGTTCGTGGGGGCGCTGTCCCGACACGCTCCGTGGGCGCTCGGGCGACTCTTCCGGCTGCAACGATGGTTCGCCCTCCGCCGGGATCCGTCCTACGCTGTCGGGTTCGTTGCCGAGGAGACACCGGAAACAGACGCCCTGGCAGCCGACGAGGTGGCTCGGGTCGTCCGTGCGGATATGCTCACGTCGATGGCACGCGGTCCAAGCGGGATCATCCGCGAGCAGCGACTCCTCTCACAGCCATGGCCGTTTGCCCTCGAAGACATTTCAGTGCCGGTTACTGTGTTTCAGGGACGAAACGACGCCAACGTCGCCCCGTCGACGGGGAACGCCCTCGCACAGCGGCTTCCGGACGCTTCGTTTGAATCGGTCGACAGCGACCATCTCGGTACGTTGACAGCTGCTGGCGACGGCGCGCTGGCCGCCGTACAGCGTCGCACACGCGTCTGACGTACCGTTTTGTGGGTCGGGTGCCAACGGGCCGGTATGGAGAATCTCGGGGACGCGTACAACGACCGGCGCTGGGAGGGACGCGATCCCCGCCGCGTCGTTGCCGGTGCGACCCTGGGGTTCGTCGGCGCGCTGGCGGTGGTCGTGGCGATACTTCTGGTGACGACGCCGCTGTCGGCAGTCGTCGGCGCAACTGCACCCCACGCCGCCGAGAAACTCGGCGGGACGCTGGGTGGGCTGGGAATCCCCGCAATGTTCCTGAGTGTCGTCGCCGTGCTCCCCTCGAGCCGCCGGGAACAGAGCGGTGTCACCGTCGGCGCATTCCTCTGTCTGGTCGGCGTCGGGCTGTTTCAGGTAGCATATCCCTACAACTGGACGGTGGGCGGACAGACGCTGGCGTTCGAAACGACGATGGCGTACTTCATCGGGACGTGCGTGGCGTTCTGGTTCGTCTTCACGGCGATGGCGAGCTTCCGGCGACGGAACAACCCACACGGCACCGTGAAACTGGAAATTTCGCACAAAGGCGAGACCAAGACTGTCCAGGTGTCTCCCAAAGAATACAAACGCTACACGCAGGCGGTTCGCGGCGACGGCGGGACGACCGACGAGGTCATTCAGGAACTGGAGTCCCGAATCGAAGACTAAGCGTAGCTGAGCGTTACTCGGCGGCCGTCGTTTCGTTGCCGCGCTGGTCCGACTCCGTCATCGAGTCGCGATCCGTTTCCTCGGTTTCCGTCGTCTCGACTTCGGTCTCCTCGTCGTCATCGTCATTGTCGTCGGCATCTGTACCTTCGCCGACTTCCTCCACCTCAACGTCCTTGCCAGCGACGCCGCTCTCCGAGATGACCGGTAGGAGGTTGTAGCCGCCGTTGCCCTTCTTGACGACGTTGATGTCGAAGACGAAGTCGACCGATTCGCCGGCGACGACTTCGAACGGCTTGGTGAGCTGGAGCTTCTCGCTCGGGATCTTCACGTCGACCGACGCCCCGTCGACGACCCCGTCGACGGATTCGGCGTACAGTTCGATCTTGCTGTAGCGGCCCGCTTCGAGTTCGCCGTCGAGGACGCCGATGGCCTTGTCGCCGACGACCTCGGTGAGGTCGACGGTCGCGCCGTCGAGGTCGCGGACGACGAAGCCGTTGTTGTCGTCGCCCTCCTCGTCTTCCGTCTCATCTTCGTCGGCTTCGTCCTCCGGCTGGTCTACGTCGTCCATCTCCGCCGTCTCGGTCGGTTCGGCCGTTGCAGTCTCGTTTGTCTCTGTCGCCTCCGTCGTGGCAGTTTCGTTCGTCTCGGTTGCCCCGGCCGACTCCGTGGCTTCGGTCTCACTCCCTGTATCCTCCCCGCCTGCATGGAAGATGCGGGCCCGTGAAAAGGACACGTCGAGCGAGTCGAAGTCGCCGATAGCCGCGGGCTGGTCGCTGATCAGCAGCCGGAACGTCCCAACGGTTCCGCCGTCGTCCGTCATCGCGTCCTCGTCGGTGGAGCCGCCGTCACTGGTTCCGTCACCGCTGGTCCCGTCAGACCCGCCGGAGTCGCTCGACCCGGAACAGCCGGCGAGGAGACCGACCCCGACGCCCGCGCCCGTGGCGATGAATCGTCGTCGTCTCATTGGCGTCGCTCCCCGTTCTGCGCCGCTATCATTACTGTCTCTGCTGTTGCGAACGAAATCATTCCATGACGTGGGATGGGACTGGTGCGTATATGCCCCGCGATAGGTCAAATCGATATACGGCCCTTTGAACGGAATGAACGGTCTGGCCGTATCTGAACGGTTTTACCCCCGTCGCTCCACGTCCTGATAATGGCAAACTCGAACGCGAAGGGCGACCGCCGCGAGCGCGAACTGGTCAACGCACTCGACGAGGCGGGCTTTGCGGTGATGCGCGCGCCGGCCAGCGGCAGCGCGACCGAGCGGGAACTGCCGGACGTGCTCTCGGGCGACGGCGAGACGTTCTACGCTATCGAGGCGAAATCCAGCGCCGGCGACCCCATCTATCTCACCGGCGAGGAGGTCGAGGCGCTACTGTTTTTCGCCCGGAACTTCGGCGCGAAGCCGCGTATCGGCGTCCGGTTCGACCGCGAGGACTGGTACTTCTTCCACCCGGCAGACCTCCACACGACCGACGGCGGCAACTACCGTGTCAAGAAGGAGAAGGCCCTCTCCGACGGGACCGACTTCGACGAGTTCGTGGGTAACTCCGAGAAGGTCACGCTGGACGAGGTGGGCGACGACGGCCCCGACCAGAGCGTGCTGGACGTGCTGTCGGCCTTCGAGCGCGGCGACCTCGACAAGGAAGAAGCTGCGGCGATGCTGGAGTAGCGGTTCGCAGGCGTTCGATTACTGGGTCTCACTGCCGATGAGTTCGGCGTCCTCGACGCGGCGGAGCCGCGACAGGGGAAAGGCGTACTCTCGCGGGTCGGTCGCGCGGACAGCGTCCGAGAGATACGTCACCAGCACAACGAGGTCGTCGGATGGGTAGCCATCGTTGGTGTCGTAGTCGGCGACTGTCTCGCCCGTTGCCTCGATGGTCCAGTCGTCGGCCGACGTGTCGGTGACGGCCGTCACGACGAGTCTGTCGCCCGTCTCGCGGTCCCGCACGATGTCGCCGGTCTCCAGTCGGCAGTGCCCACAGAGATGCGGCGCCTGTGCGTCCGCGGCGACGAAGGTGACGGTACCACAGGCGTCACAGGTCGCCCGTTCCTTCCCGGGCGGCGCGATCCGCTTGGCAGTGATTTCGATGGCGACGCGCCGGAGGTGTTTGCAGTGCTCGCCGCGGATGCGGTTGTCGGGACAGGTACAGGAGTGCTGTGCGACGTCGACGAGGTACGTGCTTTCGCTCTCCGTCGTCACAGCGTACGTACTGCCCGCTCGCGGGCGCACGGCCATGCGCTCGGTCCAGGCGCGGGCTGCCCGGTCCGGGAGGGAACGGAGGTCCGGTGCAAGTGCGGTACTGTGCCGGTCGGCGGAAGGCTCGATAAGCGTCATAGGTGCGGACGCGGCTGTATTTTCCAATGCGTCCAGTTGAAACGTAGGTGCTACACGGCCCTAAATGGCTCGGCCAGCGGGCTCCGGCGCTTCGATACCCTTTTTGCCGGCCCTGTGAAACCGCAGAGCATGGATATCGAGCGGGAGACGCTCCTGCAAATCGTCATCTCGGCGGTCGCCGTCGTGCTGTTCGTCGGCGCAACTATCACCGCCTCACAGATGTATCTGGACGGGTCAACCGTAGAGGCGACGGGCGGCTACGCGCTCATCGGCGCAATCGGCCTCTTCGTCGTGTTTATGACCGCTGCCGGCCTCTGGCTCGAACGCCAGCAGTTCTAGGCGTCGGCCTCTTCGTCGCCCTCGTCCTCGCGCCAGTCGACCAGTTCCTCCTCGTCGGTGTCGTCTATCTTCTGCTCGTAGTAGCCCATCGGGTGTGAAATCGTCTCACAGAGGTCGTCCATGTTGACACAGTCGCCGTAGGACTGCATGGTCGAACACGCCGGCGTCGAGTACTCCGTCGGGCTGGTCTCCCCGCGGATGTGGTCGACCTGATACCGGGTCGCCTCCTCGCCGAAGCCGGGGTTGACCTGGAACAGGTCGACGATTTCGTCCGTCGTCATCCCGATGCCGATGAGGAAAGTCGCGATAGCAAACCGGGAGTGGTGTTCGAGATGTTCGCCCTTCTGCACCCGGTCGAGGAGGGACTTCATGCAGGGCGGGAACAGTTCCGGGACAACGGTGTCGATTTCGCGGGTGAGTTCCAGTTCCGAGAGCACTTCCTCTAAGCGGTCGACTTCCTCTGTTAGCTCATCGGCGATAGCGTCGGGGACGGTGAACGGCAGGCCGTCAGTGACCCGATGGCGGATGGCCTGTTTCAGGAGGACGTTCAGTTCCTCGGCGGTGACCCTGACCTCGCCGTCGGCCAGTGGCCGATTGACCAGCCGCCAGGAATCGCCCCGCTGGTCGGCCGCCAGGTCGAGATACGCGCCGACCTCGACGCGGTAGCCGTCACCAGTGTCGCTGACGGCGCTCGCGAGGTCGAACTCCGCGAGGAGTTCCGTGCGGTCCAGCGTCTCGCGTTGGGTCGATTTCAGTTCCGTCGTCGTCGCGAACTCCTCGGTGAACCGGTCGTAGGCCGCCTCGGCCTCCGCCTGGGCGTACTTCCGGGTGCAGATGTGCACGTCGACGAGCGACACCAGCACGCGGGCGACCGGGTACGACAGCAGTTCGACGCGGGTCCGCCGGTGTGGCTCCCCGACAGTGCCGTTCGTGATTGCCGATTCGACCCGCTCCAGCGCGCGCGCCGTGACCGTCTCGTCAGTGGCGACGATTTCGCCCAAGTCCACCGCCGCGGCTTCGACGGCCTCCCGCGACCGCGCCAGAAAGGGGTAGCGTGCGTGGAGCGGTTCCATTGCCACCACCTTTCGGATGGGAGTGAATAAAATTGCCGTCACCGGGACGGTCGGTGTCGGATTCCCGACAGCCGGTTCGAGAGTCAGTGCGGCGATATCGCGAGGCTATACATATAGTCCCAGGCCGGCGGCGGGTGAATACAGCTAGTAGACAAGCCGATACCTGCCAACCCCTACCGACAAAGTGTGGTAAGGACGCGGGTCGGCGACTGCACACGGTTCGGTCGGGGAACCGGACCAGTGCAGTCATCCCCGACGAGGGAACTGCCAGACGAGACACGGAGCACATCGATGACGCACGAGCACGATACCGATTCACAAGAGAGCATCAGAGCGACATTCGAAGAGTACGACGTCGGCGTGGACACGGTCGCCCACATCGGCGACCCCGAAAACCCGTCTGCGTGGATTCAGTCGACGGTCTTCGTCGACGTAACCGAGTAGGGCTAGTCGACGGTCTATCGGCGACACCAGCGGAGCGAGCGGTTTTACTGTCCGTCTCCCGGGACGGTCCGCTGGGACGTGGAAACCGGGGTGCTGTGCCAACGCTCAGAGGGAGCGCTGTACCGTCTCCGTGGCGCTCCGGACCACGGTCTCGGCTGGGACGTCTTCGGTGACGGTGGTTCCGGCACCGACGACGGCGTTTTCGCCGACCGTGACGCCCGGAAGGATCACCGCGCCAGCGCCGACGAAAGCCCCGTTCTCGATGACTATCTCGTCGAACGTGTCGTTCTGAAACTCCATGCCTGCGTCGGTGAGGTCGTGGGTTACGCCGACGATGGAGGCGTTGGGCCCGACCTGGACGGACTCGCCAAGCGTCGCGTTCTCGACGTAGGCGTTCGCGTTGATATCGGTCGGTCCATGGATAGTCGCCTTCTTGATCGAGGCCCCTTCGTAAATCTGGACGCCGTCGCCGATGTCGGCGTCGTGGATCGTCACGTATTCGCGAATCTCGACGGTGCCCAGCGTCGCGTTCTCGACCTGGGCGGTCTCGTGGACAGCCATATGCGGATGTCAGCGCCGACCGTAATCATCGTGGCGGCGGCCAGTGTCGGAACTGGAGATGGTGCGCAGCTCAAAAAAGTCGCCAGTGGTCGGCGCTCTGGAAGGGGTGCCGCCGCTCGACTGAAAGGCGGTCTTCGCTTCGTTCGGAGCGCCCGAAGCCCTCGCGGGTCACTGCGTTCCCCGCTGCGCGTTCCGGCGGCCTCCTTTCAGTCGGCCGCCCTACGTCCCGTGCTGCCAGGAATCCATATACTCGGCCTGGGTGTCAGTCAGCGAGTCGAAGTCGACGCCCTCAGCGTCGAGCTTGATTTCCGCGACTTCCTTGTCGAGCCGGTCCGGGACGGCGTGGACACCGGCCTCGTAGTCGTCGCCGTTCTCGACCAGTTCGCGGACACAGACGGCCTGCACGCCGAAGCTCTGATCCATTACCTCGACGGGGTGCCCGAGTGCGATGGGCGTCGCGAGATTGACCAGCCGGCCCTCGGCCAGCACGTTCAGGCGGCGGCCGTCGGCCATCTCGTAGGTCTGGACGCCGTCGCGGGCCTCGTAGGTGTCGGCGGCGAGGTCCGACAGCGCGTCGAGGTCGACCTCTACGTCGAAGTGGCCGGCGTTGGCGAGCAGGACGCCGTCCTGCATCGCCTCGAAGTGCTCCTCAACGATGACATCGCGGTTGCCGGTGGTCGTGATGAACACGTCGCCCTCGGCGGCGGCCTCGGCCATCGGCTTCACGTCGTAGCCCTCCATGTGGGCTTCGAGCGCACGGCGGGGCTCGACCTCGGTCACAATCACGTCGGCGTTCTGACCGCTGGCTTTCTTTGCGACACCTTTGCCGCAGTCACCGTACCCGGAGACGACGACGGTCTTGCCGGCCCACGAGAGATTCGTCGTCATCGCAATCGAGGCCAGCGAGGATTCGCCGGTGCCGTGGACGTTGTCGAACAGGCGCTTCATCGGCGTGTCGTTGACAGCGAACACAGGATAGTCGAGTTCGCCGTCATCGTCCATCGCGCGCAGTCGGTGGACGCCGGTCGTCGTCTCCTCTGCCCCACCGATGATAGTGTCGATGAGTTCCGGATAGTCCTCGTGGATGGCCGCGACGAGGTCCATCCCGTCGTCGACGGTGATGGTCGGCTTGTGGCCGATGACAGCCTCGATAGCCTCGTAGTACTCCTCGTCGTCGACGCCGCGCTCGGCGTAGGAAGTGATGCCGTCGACGGCGTCGAGTGCGGCACTCACGTCGTCGTGCGTCGAGAGCGGGTTACAGCCGGTGATGGCGACTTCCGCGCCACCGATTGCGAGGATTTCCGCGAGGACGGCGGTCTTGGCTTCGACGTGCATCGCCATGCCGATTCGCTCGCCGTCGAAGGGCTGGTCGGCCTCGAACTGCTCGCGAAGCGCGCCGCAGATGGGCATATGCTGGATGGCCCAGTCCATCTTTCGGCGGCCGGAATCGCGAGCCTCGTCGAGGTCGTCAAGTCGCTCGGAGATAGGCGTCGTCATGTCACGACAGACGGAGAGAGTTCCTAAAACGCTACCGAAGCCGCTCAGTTACCGCGCTCGTCCGGCGGGCCGGCGTCGTCCGGTGGGCCACCATTGCCGCCGTTGTTGCCGTTGTTGCCGTTGCCGCCGTCATCGTCGTCCTCGTCAGCGTCGTCTGACTCCTCAGTCTCGTCGTCCGGTGCTTCGGTTTCGTTCTCGTCGTCTTTGGTTTCGTTCTCCGCGTCGTCATCACGATCCTCGGGCGGCCCAGCGTCTTCCGGGGGACCGCGCCGGTCGTCCTCGGTTTCGTTCTCGTCGTCATCGCTGTCCGGGCCGCGGTCCTCGGGCGGTCCGGCGTCCTCGGGCGGGCCGCGTCGGTCGTCGGTCTCGTTTTCGGTCCCGTTCTCGTCGTCACCGAAGATGTCGGCCGGCGGACCCTGTCGTTCGCTGGGGTGGGTCTCGTTGTCGTCGGACTCGTTTGCACCGGTGACGTGGGCGGGCGGGCCGGCGTGGTCCGGCGCGTTGCCGGGGTTGTTCGCCGTCACGAAGCTGGCGACGGCCGGGCCGATGCCGCCGGTCCGGTTCTCGTCGCTCAACAGGTCGCTCACGTAGGCCGACACTTCGAGTCCGAAGGTGTCGAATTCGGTGACGTTCTCGGGCGCGACGGACAGGTCCGCCGTCGTCGTCGCGGTGTGATTGTCGGCCGTCGCCGTCACGTCGACCGTCACATTCTGCTCGGGCGCGGGCAGTCCGACCGTCCCGTCGCTGTCGGTGGTGTAGTTGCCGGTCCCAGCGTAGGAGGTGTTGTCAGCCGATTCCACGGCGACAGAGGCGTTCTCGACGCCCGTCTCGTTCTGTGTGACCGATACCGTCGCGCTGCCGTCGTCAGCCTGTGAGACACCGACCGCGAGGGTGTTCCCCGCGCCGGTGTTGCCGGCCGAGTCCGCAGCGGCCGCCAGACCCGGACCGACGGCCAGCAGGGCCAGTCCGACAGCGGCGTACAGTGCGAAGAGTTTGGTGCGCATCGTAGCCAATACGTTCGCCGAGAGAGCGATAAACACCCCCTCCCGTTCAACTCGTTCACGCCGTTCGCAGCATCGACAACACCGCCTGAAATATAGTTATACCGTTTAAAACCCGTTCTCAGCGTTTATTCCGCTCACTCAGTCACCGGCTCGTTCGACCAGCGCGGACGCGTGGTCGCTCGCTCGTTCGCGGACGGCCTGCTCGTCGAACACCTCGACCGTGCGGTCGCGCATGAGCACTTCGCCGTCACAGACCGTGTGGCGAACGTCGCTCCCGTGGACGGCGTAGGCCAGGTGCGAGACGAGGTCGTGGGCCGGCGTCAGGTGGGGAGCGTCGAGGTCGATGACGGCCAGGTCCGCGTTCGCGCCGCTTCGAGACGGCCGCTGTCGAAGCCGAGCAGGTTTGCGCCGTTTTCCGTCGCCATTTCGACGACAGTGCCAGCGTCGACCGCGCTGGCGTCGTCGGCCGCGAGTTTACCTATCATCGCCGCGTCGCGCATCTCGTCGAACATATCGAGGTCGTTGTTTGAGGCCGCGCCGTCGGTTCCGATGCCGACGGTGACGCCGGCGTCCAGCAGGTCCTGCACGGGGGCCATCCCGCTGGCGAGTTTCATATTCGAGGCTGGACAGTGAGCGACGCCGGTACCAGTTTCGGCCAGCAGGTCGATCTCGCTGTCGTCGACGTGGACGCCGTGGGCCACGTAGGTGTCGCCGTCCAGCAGGCCGATGTCGTCAGCGTAAGAGAGCGGGCGCTGGTCGTGCTCGTCGACGATGGGTGTCACCTCGTCGCGCGTCTCGTTGGCATGCAGGTGAATCGAGCGGTCATCGTCGAGGGCCTTCGGGACGTACTCGCGCAGGTATTCCTCACCGACGGTCGTCAGGGAGTGGGGCTGGAACGTCGTCCGGATACGGCCGTCGGCCGCGCCGTCGAGTTTCTGAGCCACGTCGAGACTCTCCTGCAGATCAGACCGCGCGGCCTCGTCATCCTTGCCGACGGTGACTGCAGTAAAGCCAAGCACTGCTCGCATCCCAGCCTGGTCGACTGCGTCCGCGATTTCCTCGACCTCGAAGTACATGTCCGATAGTGCTGTCGTCCCCGACCGGATCATCTCGACCAGCCCGAGTTCCGCGCCGGCGTGGATGTCCTCGGCGGTCAGTTCCGCCTCGACGGGCCAAATGTCCTCCTGCAGCCAGGCGTCGAGGGGCTTGTCGTCCGCGAGGCCGCGCAGCAGCGTCATGGCGACGTGGGTGTGGGCGTTGACCAGCCCGGGAATGACCAGGCCGTCGCTGGCGTCGAGTTCGTCGTCGCCGTCCAGTGTGCCCGGTTCGTCGACCGCCACGATATCGCCGCTGTCCTGTGAAACCAGTACGTCCGCACGCTCGACGGTCAGGTCCGGCCGGAGGACCTGCCCGCCGGTAACGAGGAGTTCACTCATGGCGGTGGCTTCGCAACCGCGGGTCTTAGTTCGCAGGGTCCACAGCGCCGCTGTGTGGCGTGTTGCCATATCCCTGGAACAGGCTGACCGCCGAGACGGTGCCTGTTCCGTAGGGGTCTTTCCCCTCCGGCGCGTTCGGAAGGCCAAGAACATGGCGACGGCAGAGCGCATCCGACAGCGGGTCAGCGCGATGCGGCACGGAAGCCCGGCCCGAATGCTGCTTGCCGTCGCTGCCGGCTGGTTCCTCGTCCTCGGGATGCGTTTCGTCGTGCCTGCGGTTCTGCCGACGATACGCGAGGAGTTCGTCATCTCGAACACACAGGCGGGGCTCGCGGTCACGGTGCTCTGGCTCACGTACGCGGCGGTACAGTTTCCGGCCGGAGTTCTGATCGACCGGATCGGGGAGCGGACGCTGTTGGTGGCCGCGGCGTTGCTGTCCGGCGTCGGGCTGCTGGGCTACTTTTTCGCGCCGGTGTTCTCGCTGTTCCTCATCGCGACGGGCGCGTTCGGGCTCGGGACGGGACTGTACGGCCCCACCCGCGGGACCGCCCTCTCGCGGACGTTCGACGCCCGCGAGGGGACCGCCTTCGGTG